>DATIAB010000258.1:0-7991 GCA_035458265.1 Ornithinibacter sp.
GCGACGACGAGGAGCAGCACCGTCTGCAGCACGGAGGTCACCCCGACGAGCCCCACCTTGCCGAGGAAGTACGCCACCGACGGCATCGGCGTGGCGCGCAGCCGCTTCAGCGAGCCGTCGTCGCGCTCGGTGGCGACCGACAGTGCCATGGTCTGGAAGCTCGTGAGCAGCACACCGGCCGACAGCATGCCCGGCAGGAAGAACAGGCCGGCGGTCATGCCGCCCTGGTCCGCGGACTCCTCGAACTGGGCCGAGAAGATCACCGAGAACAGGCTGAGCAGCAGGATCGGGAAGAGGAAGGAGAAGAAGACCGACTCCTTCTCCCGCGAGTACATCTTCAGCTCGAGGAACGTGCGGTCCAGCCCCAGGGCGAGCGCGTTCACGACGCCACCTGCGTCGTGTCGTCGGCGAGGTGGGGAGCGATGAGGGTGAGGTAGGTGTCCTCCAGCGACGGTCTGGTGACGGTGAGGCCCGGGACCTCGCCGCCCGGCATCCGGGCTGCGAGTCCGGCCACCTCCGCGGTCGGCGTGGCGGTTCGCACGCTGCGTCGGATGCCGTCCTCCTCCCACGAGACCGTGGCCTCCTGGGTGCCCCGCCCGCCCAGGGCGGCCGGGGTGTCCAGGGCGAGCAGCCGTCCTGCGGCGATGACCCCGACCCGGTCGGCGAGCGCCTCGGCCTCGTCGAGGTAGTGGGTCGTGAGCAGGATCGTCGTGCCCTGGTCGGCCAGCGATCGGATGAGGTCCCAGAAGTCGCGCCGGGCCTGGGGGTCGAACCCGGTGGTCGGCTCGTCGAGGAAGATCAGCTCGGGGCCGCCGACGATGCCCAGGCCGACGTCCAGACGCCGCCGCTGGCCACCGCTGAGGCCGACGATGCGCGTGTCGGCCTTGTCGACGAGCCCGACGGCGGCGATGACCTCGTCGACATCACGCGGGTCCGAGTAGACCTTGGCGGTGCTCGCGATGGCCTCGCGCGGGGTCAGCAGGTCCAGGCCTGCAGAGGTCTGCATGACGATGCCGATCTGGTTGCGCCAGGCTCGCCCTGCTCCGTGGGGGTCGGTGCCGAGTACGCGGACCTCACCGGCGTCGCGGCTGCGAAAGCCCTCGGCGATCTCGACGGTCGTCGTCTTGCCGGCACCGTTGGGCCCGAGAAGGGCGAACACCTCCCCCGTGCGGATGTCGAGGTCGAGCCCGTCGACGGCGGCCCGCCCGCCGTAGGCCTTGCGCAGGCCTCTGATCGTGATTGCGTCGTCCATGCGGTCAGCCTGCCCGCTCCCGAACTGCGCCCGGAACGCCCACGCGGTGGATGCCGGGTCCACCACCCGGTGGACGCCACCACCCGGTGGACCCCACCACCCATCCCGCGGAAAAGGGGTTAGGCGGAGGGGGTGTCCTGGGGGCCGGCGCCCCTGGACCCGGAGCCGCCGGCGTACCCGCTCGGCGGGGGGATGACGGCCTCACGCTGGCCGAAGTCGACCCGGGGAGCCTCGCGCTGCTCGCCGACCGCCTCGAAGTACTCGGCGCGCTCGACGTTGAAGACGCCCGCGATGATGTTGCTCGGCACCGTCTCGACCTTGGTGTTGAGGTCGCGCACCGTGGCGTTGTAGTAGCGGCGCGCGGAGGCGATCCGGTCCTCGGTCGAGGTCAGTTCCGCCTGCAGCGCCATGAAGTTCTCGTTGGCCTTCAGGTCGGGGTAGGCCTCGGCGATCGCGAGGAGGCGGCCGAGCGCCTGGCTGAGCATGTTCTCGCTCTCGGCCTGCTGCGCCGGAGACTGGCCGGGGGCCATGGCCCCCGCGCGGGCCGTGATGACGTCCTCGAGGGTGCCGCGCTCGTGAGCCGCGTATCCCTTGACGGTCTCGACGAGGTTGCCGATGAGGTCGTGCCGGCGGGTCAGCTCGACGTCGATCTGGCGCCAGGCCTCCTGCACGAGGTTGCGCAGTCGGATGAGGCCGTTGTAGGTGGCGACGGCCCAGCCGATGACGGCGACGAGCAGCACGACGATGACGATGACGACGATGAGTGAGGCAGTCACGAGCAGCTCCTCGGGAGGGGGTGGCTGCACAGATCCTAGGCCTGCAGCAGGTGTGGCGGGGGTCACACCTGCGCTAGCCTCCTGACCCCATCAGCCCCAGCCACCGACAGACAGGCCCACGCATGGACACCATCGTCGTCGGCGTCGACAACAGCGAGGCCTCCACGCGCGCCGTGGAGTTCGCCGTTGATCGCGCGCAGAAGAACCACTGGAAGATCGTCCTCGTCCACGTGATCCCCTGGACGCCGTTCTCGTTCCAGACCGCGAGCGAGAACGAGCACCGGCATCGAGAACGGCAGCGCGAGATCGACGCGGCGACCGAACAGGTGATCGCGCCGATGGCCGAGATCGCGGAGCGCGGCGGGGTGCCCCACGAGGAGATCGTGCGGCACGGCAAGGCCTCGGAGACCATTCTCGACATCAGCACTGAAGCGGATGCCGTTCACATCATCGTGGGGCGCACCGGTGACTCCGGCCTGCGAGACGCCGTCTTCGGAAGCGTCGCCAACCGGCTTGCGCAGCACGCGAACGTTCCCGTGACGGTGGTGCCCTGATGGCTGAAAGCAGCATGCGCGACCGGCAGGCACCCGACACCGGGTCCTCCCGCAAGACCCTCGGCATCGCCGTCGGGGCCATCGTGACGTTCCTCGTCGTCGTCTTCGCGATGTCCCCCAAGCCGATCACCTTCCCCAGTCCGGTTCCGACCTTCGAACCGGACGCGACGCTGTTCGACAAGGTGTCCGGGTGGATCACGAACCTGGTCTTCTACGGCCCCTCTGCCAACGACGAGTACACGATCCGCCTCGTGGTCCTCTGGCTCGTCAGCGCCGCGATCTTCTTCACGATCTGGCTCGGCTTCATCAACGTGCGCGGCTTCAGGCACGCGATCGACCTCGTCCGGGGCAAGTACTCCGACCCCAACGACGCGGGCGAGGTCTCGCACTTCCAGGCGCTCGCCACCGCAGTCTCCGGCACCGTCGGCCTCGGCAACATCGCCGGTGTCGCGATCGCCATCTCGATCGGTGGCCCCGGTGCCACCTTCTGGATGATCGTCGCGGGCTTCCTCGGCATGAGCCTGAAGGCCGCCGAGTGCATGCTCGGCGTCAAGTACCGCCAGGAGCACGCCGACGGCACCGTGTCCGGGGGGCCGATGTACTACCTCCGCGACGCGATCCGCGACCTCAGGAAGCCCGGGCTCGGAAAGTTCCTCGCCGCCTTCTTCGCGATCTGCATGATCGGTGGAGCGGTCGGTGGCGGGAACATGTTCCAGTCCAACCAGGCGACCGCACAGGTGGTGAGCCAGTTCGGCGGCGAGGAGGGCTTCCTCGGCCGCAACACCTGGATCATGGGCCTGCTCTTCGCCGCGGCCGTGGGCGCGGTGATCATCGGGGGCATCAAGAGCATCGCGAGGGTCACCGAGAAGATCGTCCCGTTCATGGCGGTCCTCTACCTCACGGCGTGCCTCATGGTGCTCGTCGTGAACGCCGGCGCGATCCCGGATGCCTTCGTCTCCATCCTCAACGGAGCGTTCACGGGTGAAGGTGCGGTCGGCGGCGTCATCGGCGCCCTCATCGTCGGCTTCCAACGAGCAGCGTTCTCCAACGAGGCGGGCCTGGGCTCGGCCTCGGTGGCGCACTCCGCGGTGCGCACCCAGGAGCCGGCGACGGAGGGCTTCGTCGCCCTCCTCGAACCGTTCATCGACACCATCGTCATCTGCACGATGACGGCGCTGACGATCGTCATCACGGAGGCCTACCTCAACCCCGACGCCTCCGAGCTCGGCGGTGTCGCGTTGACCTCGAGCGCCTTCGAGACCGTGCTGCCGTGGTTCCCGGCAGTGCTGGCCGTTGCGGTCGTGCTCTTCGCGTTCTCGACGATGATCAGCTGGTCGTACTACGGCATGAAGGCCACCGGCTACCTCTTCGGCGACAGCCCGCTCGCGGAGAACGTCTTCAAGGTCATCTTCCTGTTCTTCACGGTCCTGGGCTCGGTCGCCAGCCTCGCCTCGGTGATCAACTTCTCGGACTCGATGATCTTCATGATGAGCATTCCCAACCTCATCGGTCTGTACCTCCTGCGCAACGTCATCCAGCGCGAGTTCGCGCACTACCGGGCGCGCCTGGCAACCGGCGAGATCAAGGAGTTCGCCGACCGGCACTGAGCGCCACCGCTCAGCACCACCACTGAGCACCACCACTCAGCACCACCCCTGAGGGCCCGACGGTTGACCGTCGGGCCCTCAGGACTGCACCGTTGACCTCAGGACTGCACCGTTCCTGCGCCGGTGCCTTCGTCACGCGAGGCCGAGGTCGTCGAGGCCGAACACGTGGCGGTACTCGAACCCGGCATCCGCGAACTTCTCGGCCGCGCCGGTCGCGCGGTCGGCGATGGTCGCGACGGCGACGACGGTGGCGCCCGCCTCCTGAGCTGCCTGGGCCGCATCGAGCGGGGAGGAGCCGGTCGTCGACGTGTCCTCGACGATGAGCACCCGGCGACCCCGGATCGACGGCCCCTCGATGCGCTGCTGCAGGCCGTGCGCCTTCCCGGCCTTGCGCACGACGAAGGCGTCGAGGCGCCCGCCCTGCGCCGCCCGGGCGTGCAGCATCGCGGTGGCCACCGGGTCGGCGCCCAGGGTCAGGCCGCCGACGGCGTCGAACTCGAGGTCGTCGGTGAGGTCGAGCATGACCCGGCCGACGAGCGGGCTCGCCCCCCCGTCCAGGGTGATGCGGCGCAGGTCGACGTAGTAGTCGGCCTCCCTGCCGGAGGACAGGGTCACCCTCCCGTGGACGATCGCCTTGTCGCGGACGATCTGCAGGAGTCGGGCGCGGTCTGCGGCGGTGTCGGTCACGGGTCAACCGTATGCCGTCCGCCCGCCTCAGCGCCTCAGCGCCTCACCGGCCGCTGGTGCGGGACGAGGGCGGACAGCTCACCGGCCTCGCCGGGGGTCGCCCGCTGCTCGTGCCACCGCTGGTGGTGGTCGGGTTCCGGACGTGGCTCCGGGGGCCGCGGCGGGTCGCTGCCGTCCCAGATGTCGACGCCGGCCGCAAGCATCCGGCCGGTCGGGCTGGTGACCACGGCCAGCGCCAGGTCGTGCAGCAGCGGCTGCGGCAGCCCGTCGAGGAGGTGGCGGGGGCGGCGCCGCTCGGCGAGGACCATGAGGCGCGCCACCGCGTGGACGTCGTCGGGGTGCAGCCTGGTGCCCGCGAGGAGCAGCCCCTGCACCTCTGCCAGGAGGGCTGCCCGCACGTCCGGGCCGAGCGCCAGCAGGGCGTGACGGTGTGCCGTCTCCTGCCAGTCGGCGGAGGCGGTGCGCAGCAGGTGCCGGTACAGCTCCAGCACCGGTGGCTCGGCGCCCGGGCCCATCTGTCGATGGTAGGCCCGGGGCGGCCACTGGTCACGCCTTGCGGCGGAGGCGATCGAGGACGCGCATCGGGCCGCCTCGCACGAGGGGACGGGGAAGGATGCGCACGGCAGTCGTCACGACCTTCCACTGGGCACCCGGGACGGAGATGACCTTCCCCGCCGCGACGTCGGTGAGGGCCTGCTGGACCACGGCGTCGGCGTCGAGCCAGAGCCAGTCGGGCAACGCGGAGACCTGCATGCGCGCTCGGTCGTGGAACTCGGTGCGGGTGAACCCGGGACACAGAGCCGTCACCGTGACCCCGGTCCCGGACAGCTCGCTCGCCAGTGCCTCGGAGAAGACGGTGACGAAGGCCTTCTCGGCCGAGTAGGTGCCGTTGGCGACGAAGGACGCCACGGAGGAGACGTTGACGATGGCGCCACGACCCCGCTCGCGCATGGCTCGACCGGCGGCGTGACAGGTGAGCATGACGGCACGAACCATGACGTCGAGCCCTGCCTCCTCGTTCGCGAGGTCGTTGTCGAGGAACTTCGCCCGCAGGCCGAACCCCGCGTTGTTGACGAGCAGGTCGACCGGCCGCGCTGCGTCGGCGAGCCGGTCGCACACCGCCCAGGTCGCGGCTCGCTCGGAGAGGTCCGCGACGAGCACCTCCACCTCGACGCCGTGGGTGCCCTTCAGCTCGCGAGCCAGCCGATCCAGCCGCGCCCGGTCGCGTGCGACGAGCACGAGGTCGTTGCCGTCGTGGGCCAGCCGGTGCGCGAACGCCAGGCCGATGCCGGCGGAGGCTCCGGTGACGAGTGCCGTGGTCATGGGTCGGACTGTATGCCGATCGCCGTGGGTAGGGTGAGGCGGTGCGCATCGCCACCTGGAACGTCAACTCGATCCGCTCCCGCATCGACCGCGTCGAGGCCTGGTTGGCCCGCTCGGAGGTCGACGTCCTGGCCATCCAGGAGACCAAGGCCAAGGACGAGCAGTTCCCGTACGACCGCTTCCGCGCCCTGGGCTACGAGGTCGCCCACCACGGTCTGAACCAGTGGAACGGCGTGGCCATCGCCTCGCGGGTCGGCCTGGCCGACGTGGTGGTCGGCTTCGACGGCGACCCCGGCTGGGGTGAGCCGGTGACCACGGAGGCGCGGGCGATCGGGGCGACGTGTGGCGGCATCCGGATGTGGTCGGTCTACGTCCCGAACGGCCGAGCGCTCGAGGACCCGCACATGGCCTACAAGCTGCAGTGGCTCACCCGGCTGCGCGAGCAGGCGAGCGCGTGGGCGGCCGGCGGCACCCCCGTGGCCCTGTGCGGCGACTGGAACATCGCGCCGACCGATGACGACGTGTGGTCGATGGAGTACTACCTCGACAAGAGCCACGTCTCCCCCGGCGAGCGGGCAGCGTTCAACGCCTTCCTCGACGCCGGGTTCGTCGACGTCGTGCGGCCCCATGCGCCCGGCCCGGGCGTCTACACCTACTGGGACTACCAGCGGCTGGCCTTCCAGAAGCGGCGGGGCATGCGCATCGACTTCGTGCTCGGCTCACCCTCGCTGGCCGAGCGGGTCGTCGGTGCCGTCATCGACCGCGAGGAGCGCAAGGGGGCAGGCGCCAGCGACCACGCCCCGGTCGTCGTGCAGCTCACCCCCTGACCGGATGCCGTGGCGCGCCGGCGCTCCCGGCGCGCCGAGCTTCCCCTCTCGCTGCCCCACCGGGCCGGGCAACGAGCGGCTGAGGATGCCACTGGCATAGGCCGCCTGCCCGGCATGCTGGACGCAGTCGTCGAGGACGCTGACCAGCCGCACCGCCAGCGTCACCGGGGGGTCCCAGTTCTCGTCGACGACCCGGTCGAGGTCGGCGTCGGTGACTGCGCGGAGCGCCTCGTCGGCGGCCCCGGACGCCGCGTCGAAGTAGCCGCGCAGGTGCTCGGCCGAGGCTCGCACCTGAAGCACCTCCTCGAAGGCCATGCCGTAGCCGTGGGCCTCCGGCGGCACCGGCAGCGCCATCCTCGCGCGCCACCCGCCGGCCTCCCAGACCGCCGGGTACCCGAACACCTCGGCCACCTGCTCGTCGAGCACCCGGGTGAGGTGCCAGACGAGCCAGGTGATGGTGTTCGTTCCCGGCGCGGGAGGGATCGCGAGCCGGTCCTCCGGGGTGGACAGGAGCACCCCGTGCACGTTCTCACGCACCCGCGAGAGCAGGTCGACAAGGAGGTCTGAGGTCGTCGCCATGACCCGTGACGCTACTCCGTCCCTCCGACGCCCGTCAGACCCGACCGGGCCATCTCGGCCCTCCCCACGTGGTGCCGGAGCGCACCCCGTCGGGTTCGTCAGGCGACTCTCCGAGGGTCCTCACGGATGGTCACAGACCGAACGTCGTCGCGCGCTCGGCTCCCACCCGACGGCGCACCCCGAGCGCGAGGGACGCCACTGCTCCCAGAGCGGCGGCGACAGCCGCACCCCGGAACGCCCAGGCGACCTGGAGCACCGCGGCGTCCTTGAGCGCCTCGGTGTCCGTCCGGTCGGGCAGCGCTGCCACCGCGAGGTAGTACTGGTGCAGCCCGATGGCCGTGAGCAGCGCGATGCCGACGACCATGCCCACCATCCGGGCGACGACG
>DATIAB010000259.1:0-7719 GCA_035458265.1 Ornithinibacter sp.
ACGAGCGAGACCAGGCCGACGGCGACCGAGATCTTCGCGTCGGACTTGCCGAGCTCGTACATCGCGACCTGGAGGTTCTTCTTGCTGAACAGGCTCGCGATCGTGAACTCCCCGAGCACCAGGGCCACCGACAGGAACGACGCCGAGAGCACGGCGGACCGCAGGTTCGGCAGGACGATGCGCCGCATCACGGTGAACCACGACGCCCCCAGCGAGCGGGCGGCCTCGGAGAGGGTGCGTACGTCGATGGCGCGCAGCCCGGCATCCAGGGACCGGTACGCGTAGGGGAGGACCAGGATCACGTAGGCGAGGGAGAGCCACAGGGTCGAGGACCCCACGAAGTAGTAGACCCAGGCGTAGACCGGTGCGAGCCCGACGACGAGGACGATCGCCGGCACCGTGAGCGGCAGCAGGCAGATGAACTCCACGGTCCGGGACAGCCCGGGCAGGCGCAGCCGCACCCAGGTCATCGTCGGCACGAGGATCGCGAGCATGACGAGTGGGGTGACGATCGCGAGCCCCACCGACGCGAGGAAGCCCGTGCGCAGGGCCGGGTACTCCGTCGTCACCTCGTTGACGTCGAAGAGCGTGCGCCACGTGTCGGCGGTGCGGCCCACGCCGCCGGGGCCCTGGGTCGTGAAGTCCAGCATGCCGAGCAGCGGTAGGGCGAACAGGAAGGTCGCCAGGCTGATCGCGAACCAGCGGAACATCGTCTGGCGGCGTCGCAGGGCGGCGCGCTGCCCGCTCATCGCGGCATCCAGCGGCTGGCGCGGCGGTCGAGCAGGACGTAGGCGGTCATGACGATCGCGACCACCACGACCATCGCCAGGGCCATCGCCTTGCCGACGTTCTCCTGGCCGAGGAAGACCTCCGAGCTGAGGGTGCCGCCGATCTGCAGGGGGAGCAGCGGGTTGCCCTGCGAGATGAGGGCCTTGGCGGTGGCGTAGGCGGAGAACGCGTTGGTGAACAGCAGGAGCATCGCGCCGACGAAGGACGGCAGGAGGATCGGGCCGGCGACGCGACGCCAGTAGGTCCACGTCGTGCCTCCGAGGGTCTCGGTGGCCTCGCGCCACTGCGGGCGCAGCCCCTCGACGGCGGGCAGGAACACGATGACCATGAGCGGGATCTGGAAGTACAGGTAGATCAGCATCAGGCCCTTGTCCCACTCGTAGAGCCAGAAACCGGTGCCGGTGTCGAGGCCGGCCGCGGAGAGCCAGGCCGTGATGAGACCGGTCGCGCCGAAGGACGCGAGGAACGCGAAGGCCAGCGCGACGCCGCCGAACTGCGCGAGCACCCCGCACAGCGAGGTGACGAAGCGTTTGGTGACGCTGGTCGCGTGAGCGCTGCTCACGGCATACGCGAGGATGCCGCCGAACACGGCACCGAGCACCGCGGTCACCGCCGACAGCACCACGGAGTTGCGCAGCCCGCGCACGACGGACGCTGACGTCAGCGCCTCGACGTTGGCCATCGTCGGCTGGTTGTCGCCGTCGAGGAAGGCCCCGACGATGACGACGAGCGTCGGGATGAGCAGGAAGACCGTGGTGTAGGCGAAGAAGGGGACGACGCCCAGGAGGGCACCCGACGGTCGACGACCGCGGGGTGCCCTCCTGCGCTCGGCGTCAGCCAACCGCGTTCGCCCAGTTCTCGGCGAGGTAGGCCTGACCGGCCTCGGCGTCGGCCTGCGTCGGCACGACGGCGGTGCCCTCGACGGGGGGAAGGGCGGCGGCGGCCGCCTCGTCCAGGGTCCCGGCGGTCTTCATCGCGTCGAAGCGCACCGGGCGGGCGCCACCCTTGAGCCAGAGGTTCTGGCCCTCGTCGGAGTACAGGTACTCCTGCCACAGGCGCGCGGCCGCCGGGTTCGGGGCGTCGGCGTTGATCGCCTGGTAGTAGAACCCCGCGACGACGGCCTCCTTGGGCACCATGACCTTCCAGGTCGGCAGCTTCGCCGACAGGCCCGCGTTGAGGTAGTCCCAGTCGATGACGAGCGGGGTCTGGCCCGACTCGACGGTCGCAGGGGTGGGGTCGACGGGCAGGAAGTTGCCGGCCTCCGTGAGCTGCGCGAAGAAGTCGACACCCTTGCTGAGGTCAGCGGCCGTGCCGCCCTGCGCGATGGAGACCATCTGCACACCGGCGAACGCCGCCCCGGCCTCGGTCGGGTTGCCGTTGAGGGCGACCTTGCCCTTGTAGTCGGCCTTGAGCAGGTCGGCGACGGCCGTCGGTGCGGGCACCTTGGCCGAGTCGTAGCCGATGCTCATGTAGCCGCCGTAGTCGTTGACCCAGGCGCCGTTCGCGTCCTTGAGGTCGGCCGGGATGTCGTCCCACGTGGCCACCTTGTACGGGGCGTACATGTCGGTGTTGGCCAAGGCGACGGCTGCGCCGAGGTCGAAGACGTCGGGGGCGCCGTCCTGACCCTTGAGGCGCTCGGCGGTCGCGATCTCGTCGGCGCTGCTCGCGTCGGGCTGGTCGCTCGTGACGGTGATCTCGGGGTACTTGGCCTGGAAGCCCTTGATGACCTCGCCGTAGTTGGCCCAGTCCGGGGGCAGCGCGATGACGTTGAGCTTGCCCTCGGCGTTGGCGGCCGCGACGAGCCCTTCCATGCCGCCGAAGTCCTCGGCAGAGGTGGCGGTCTTCGCGTCGACGGCGCCCGAGGAACCGGCGGGTGCCGGGGTGTCCTCCTCGGCGGGCGGGGAACAGGCGACGACGGCAGCGGCCGCGAAGCCGATGACGGCCAGCGCTCCGGCGCGACGGGTGAAGGGGTGAGTCATCGTTGACCTCCTGGTTGGTGGCACGGGCGGGACTCCCGTGGGAGGGCCACGACCAACCGTGTGACCCCCTGTTGTTGGTATGAAACCGGACCTTTCCCCCTTTTCGGCTGCGCGAGACCAAAACGTGACCTCTCGCCGGTGCCCGTCGACGCCCCGTCGTCGCCTCGTCGGGGCCTCGTCACCGGCAGTTCACCGTGCGGGGGCACCACCTCCCAGTGGTTGGATGGGTGCCGTGAGCGCGCGGTCGAGCAGAGTCGTCATCCTCGGTGGGGGTCCCGGCGGGTACGAAGCCGCCCTCGTGGCGGCCCACCTCGGCGCCGAGGTCACCGTGGTCGAGCGGGACGGCCTCGGTGGGGCGGCCGTGCTCACCGACTGCGTGCCGAGCAAGACCCTGATCTCCACCGCGGACTACATGAGCGAGTTCGAGACGGCCCACCACCTCGGGGTGCACCTCGAGGACTCCGAGGGCGACGAGGTCGCGGATGCCGTGGCCGACCTCGCGGAGGTCAACCGCCGGGTCCTGGACCTGGCCGCCGCCCAGAGCGCCGACATCTGGACGAGGCTCGCCGAGGTCGGGGTGCGTTTCGTCGCCGGGACCGGTGTCCTCACCTCATCGACGACGCTGCGGGTCGAGACCATCGACGGGGTCGAGGAGCTGGGCGCCGACGTCGTCCTCGTCGCCACCGGGGCCACCCCCCGGGTCATGGACACCGCGCAGCCCGACGGTGAGCGCATCCTCACCTGGCAGCAGATCTACGACCTGGACGCCCTCCCCGAGCGGCTCGTCGTCGTCGGCTCCGGCGTCACCGGCGCCGAGCTGGCCCAGGCGTACCTCGGGCTGGGGTCGAACGTCGTCCTGGTCTCCTCACGCGACCGCGTGTTGCCCGGTGAGGACCCGGATGCCGCGCAGGTCATCGAGGACGTCTTCACCAAACGCGGCATGGAGGTGCTCGGGCGCTCGCGGATGGCGGCGGTCGAGCGCACGGCCGAGGGGGTCGTCGTGCGCCTGGAGGACGGGCGCGAGGTCACGGGGTCGCACGCCCTGCTCGCGGTCGGTTCGGTGCCCCAGACGCGCGGCATCGGACTCGAGGAGATCGGCGTCGAGCTGACGCCGGGCGGGCACGTCCAGGTCGACCGGGTGTCGCGCACGTCGGTGCGTGGGGTCTACTCCGCGGGCGACTGCACCGGGGTGCTGCCGCTCGCCTCCGTGGCCGCCATGCAGGGGCGCATCGCCATGTCGCACGCGCTCGGGGATGCCGTGGCTCCCCTCAACCTTCGCGTCGTGTCGGCCAACATCTTCACCGACCCCGAGATCGCCACCGTGGGCGTGTCCCAGAAGGACGTCGACGACGGCATCGTCGACGCCGACGTGCTCATGCTGCCGCTGGCCCGCAACGCCCGCGCGAAGATGCTGGGCATCACCGACGGCTTCGTGAAGCTCTTCGCGCAGAAGGGGTCGGGCGCCGTGGTGGGAGGTGTGGTCGTCGCGCCGCGGGCCTCCGAGCTGATCTTCCCCGTGACCCTTGCGGTGCAGCACCGCCTGAACGTCGACCAGGTCGCCTCGACCTTCACGGTCTACCCGTCGCTGTCCGGCTCGATCGCCGAGGCGGCCCGCCGCCTGCACGCCACGGACTGACCCGGACCCCGCCAGGAGTGCGGGAACGGCTGCCGGGACGACCTGTGCGCACTCAAGGCCGTTCCGGGAACCTCGGCGGGTGATCATGGGTTGACCCCACAGACCATCTTCCGACCATCCCCATTCCCACCATCCCGATTCCCACCACCGCATTCCCGCCATTCCCATTCCCACCGATACGTCCCAGGAGGACCCCATGGCACGTGGCGCCATCAAGATGGCCGCGCTCCTCGCGCTCGCCAAGCAGGCCCGTGACTACGCACGGAACAACCCCGAGACCGTCAACGAGACGATCGGCAAGTTCGAGGCCACCGTCAGCAGCAAGCTCGGGCCGAAGTACTCGGCGCACGTCGGCAAGGGCGGCAAGGCCCTGCGGTCGGGCCTGGGCATCTCGTCCGCGACCACGCGTCCGGGCACCATCCGGGACACCTCGCCCACACCTCCTCCGCCGCCGACCTGGAGCGCGACTCCGCCGGCCCCGGGCTCGATCCAGGACACGCCACCGCAGCACTGAGAGCAGCCGCGACGCAGCCCGGCTTCACCCCGGAACGTTCACCTTCGCACCCCCTCCGAAGTGGGGTGAAGGTGAACGTTCTGGCATCGGGCGAGAAAGTGGTGCCGGGGCGCATGGCCGAAATGACTACGCATGGCCCGAAATGACTATGTCGGGCCGGGGTGGCCCGATGCTACGTTCGGCAGGCCCGCGACGGCATCCTCGGAACGGCCCGGCTGATCAGGCAGCCTCCGGCCGGGATGTGATGCGGATCGAGGAGCTCCGATGCGCTCGTTCGTCGTTCGTGTTCTGGCCATCGCCGCCCTCGTCGTGGGGTCGACGCTGCCGGTCCTCCCGGCGCAGGCCGCCCCGGAGGCACTCGAGCCGGCCCCCACTGAGCTGACGTACGCCTGCGCCCTGACGAGCAACGGGCAGCTGCGCTGGGTGGTGAGCCTGTCGTCGTGCACGAAGAAGGAGACCCAGGTCACCGTCAAGCCCGGCCCGGTTCTGGTCTGCGTCCAGCCCTCCGGGTCGACGCGCTACGTCACGAGCTTCAGCGGATGCCGTCCGCCCGCCACCCAGCTCACCCTGCCCCCCACGTCCGGGACTGTCTACTTCTGTGCCGCCTCCAGCGGCGTCCTGCGTTACGTCACCGATCCTTCGCTCTGCCTGGCGGGAGAGACACCGCTCCAGGCGACCCCGAACGACGCCGCGCCGACCCTGGAGGCGAGCGTGCCCGCTGCCGGCGCGACCCAGGTGGCCACGAACGTCGCGGTCGACCTGACGTTCTCCGAGGCCGTCACGGCGTCGGCCGGGGCGTTCGCGTTCAGCTGCGCCGCGACGCCCGTGCCCTTCGCGCTCTCGGGCAGCCCGGGGACCGTGCTCACCCTGACCCCGACCTCCCCCCTGCCCGAGGGGGCGTCGTGCAGCGTCACGGTGACCGGCGGCGCCGTCAGTGACGTCGACACCCTCGACCCCCCGGACGTCATGGCGACCAGCCCCGTCGTCACGTTCACCACTGACGCCGCGCCGATGCTGCTGTCCTCGACCCCGGCGGACGGCGCTACCGATGTGGCCGTGGGTGCCGACATCGTGCTCACCTTCAGCGAGCCGGTGAACGTCCCGGCGGTCGCGCTCGACCTGATGTGCGCGGCATCCCCGGTGGCCTTCACCGTCGTCGACAGCGGAACCGCCACCGTCACCGTGAACCCGGCGAGCGACCTGCCTGCTGCCACCGACTGCCTGCTGACGCTCACCGGCAGCCTGGTCACCGACTCCGACGGCGGCGACCCGCCGGACACCCTCGTCGGAAACCCCTCGCGCGGCTTCACGACGGTCGACGAGGCGCCGACGGTTCTGTCGACGACCCCCGCCGACGCGTCCACCGGCATCGGCACGACGACCCAGCTCTCCGTGACCTTCAGCGAGCCGGTGGTCGCAGACACCGGTGCGTTCACGCTCACCTGCGGTCCTGGCGCGACGCCGGTCGGCATCTCGTGGAGCGGCGCCCCGGCCACCACGGTCGCCGTCACCCCCAACGGTCCCCTCCCCACGGGGGTGACGTGCACGTGGACGATCGTGGCCACCGACGTCGCCGACGTCGACACCGTCGACCCGCCGAACACCCTGGCTGCCAACACCGTGGTCACCTTCGCGACCGTCGACAACAACGCCCCGACCGCGCTCGACCTGACCCCGAAGGCCGTCGCGGAGAACTCCCCGAGCGGCACCACCGTCGGCTCGTTCAGCACCACGGATGCCGACGCCGCGGACACCTTCACCTACACCCTCGTGGGTGGCGTGGGGTCCGACGACAACGCCCTCTTCGCGGTGGACGGCACCGCCCTCGAGACCGCGGCCGTGCTCGACGCCGAGGCGGGCAGCCGATCCGTGCGGGTCCGCAGCACCGACGCGGCCGGCGACTGGGTGGAGGCCGCCTTCACCATCACCGTGACCGACGTCAACGAGTCCCCGACCGACATCACGCTGAGCAACTCCTCGGTCAACGAGAACGAGCCCTCCGGAGCGGCCGTCGGCACCCTCGGGGGTACCGACCCGGATGCCGGGCAGACCCTCACGTACGCGGTGGTCACCGCCGGCTGTGGTGGCACCTACCCGGGCGGGGCGTCCTTCACCGCCGACGGCACCGCGCTGGAGACGACGGCCTCGCTGAACCACGAGGTGACCCCGACCATCGGGGTCTGCGTGCGCGTCACCGACTCCGGGACGCCCGGCCTGACGTTCGACAAGACCTTCGTCATCACCGTCATCGACGTCAACGACGCACCGACGACCCTGCCGGACGGGTACACGGGCGCCGTGGGCAACACGATGTTCGCCCTCAACCTGCCGGGCACGGCGGCCCCCCGGGTCGCGGTCACCGGCGCGGTGCTGAGCGCGAACGACGCCGACGAGGACGGTGACACCCTGAGCACGGTCGCCGAGACGGTCACCTCCACGGGCGGCGGCACCGCGGTGATCGACGCAGCGGGCAACTTCACCTTCCTGCCCGGTGTCGGGGACAAGAGCCAGGTCGACACGTTCACCTACCAGGTGAGCGATGGAACGGCGACGGCCTCGGGCACGGTGAGCGTGACCATCGGCGCCATGCTCGTCTGGTGGGTCGACAACTCCTCCACCACGGTGACGCACGACGGCCGGTCCACGTCGCCCCTCACGAGCACCTCCGCGCTGAACGGCCCGGACGCCACCGACGTCGACGCCACCGGCGACCACGTCTTCCTGTACACCGGCAACGCGACCTACACCGGCGGGCTCCGCCTCGAGGCCAACCAGAGCGCCCTGAGCAGCCGCACCGGGAT
>DATIAB010000260.1:0-2933 GCA_035458265.1 Ornithinibacter sp.
GATGAGCCCCGACCGCACCGAGCGCGGCGCGACGAGCAGGCGCTTGAACTTGCTGCGCGGGGCCACGCCGGAGAGCTGGTTGAACAGCCGGGTGAGGTCCTCGCCGACCTGGTCGTCGTCGGTGAGCAGTCCGAGGTCCTCGTAGAGCCGGGCGGTCTTGGGGTTGTAGTTGCCGGTGCCGACGTGGCAGTAGCGCCGCAGCCCCTCGGCCTCCTGTCGCACGACGAGGCAGAGCTTGGCATGGGTCTTCAGCCCGACGATGCCGTAGACGACGTGGACGCCGGCGTGCTCGAGCTTGCGGGCCCAGGAGATGTTGTTCTCCTCGTCGAAGCGCGCCTTGATCTCGACGACGGCCAGCACCTGCTTGCCGGCCTCGGCGGCGTCGATGAGGGCGTCGATGATCGGGCTGTCACCACTCGTGCGGTAGAGCGTCTGCTTGATGGCGAGCACCCGCGGGTCGGCCGCAGCCTGCTCGATGAACGCCTGCACCGACGTCGAGAACGAGTCGTAGGGGTGGTGCAGCAGCACGTCCTGCTTGCGGATCGACGCGAAGATGTCGCGGGCCTTGGAGCTCTCGGTGGGCGCCAGGTCGGGGTTGGTGCGGGCGACGAAGGGGTCGAAGTGCAGGTCGGAGCGTTCGAGGTCGGCGATGACGTTGAGGGCCCGGAGGTCGAGCGGCGCCGGCAGCCGGTAGACCTCGGATGCCGCGACGCCCAGTTCGCGCACGAGCAGGTCCAGGACGTGGTCGTCCATGTCCTCCTCGACCTCGAGGCGCACCGGGGGGCCGAAGCGGCGTCGGGTGAGCTCGCGCTCCAGGGCGGTGAGGAGGTTCTCGGCGTCGTCCTCCTCGACCTCGAGGTCCTCGTTGCGCGTGACGCGGAAGGTGAAGTGCTCGCGCACCTCCATCCCGGGGAAGAGGTGGTCGAGGTGGGCCGCGATGACGTCCTCGAGCGGGACGAACCGGGTGGCGTACATGTCGGCCAGCGGTGACTCCTCATCGCCCTCGGCGACGCGCAGCATGCGTGGCAGCACGGGCGGCACCTTGACCCGGGCGAAGTGCTCCTTGCCCGTGCGCGGGTTGACGAGGACGATCGCCATGTTCAGCGACAGCCCGGAGATGTAGGGGAAGGGGTGGGCCGGGTCGACGGCCAGCGGGGTGAGCACCGGGAAGACGCGGCTGGTGAACATCTGGCCGATGCGCTCGTGCTCGACCTCGGACAGCTCGTCCCAGCGCACGATGGTGATGCCCTCGGTGGCCAGCGCGGGCCGCACCTGCTCGCGGTAGACCCGGGCCTGCATCGCGAGCAGCTCGTGAGCGACGAGCGAGATCTGCTCGAGCACCTCGCGGGGCTCCAGGCCGGATGCCGACCGCACGGCGATGCCGGTCGCGATCCGTCGCTTGAGGCCGGCCACGCGGACCATGAAGAACTCGTCGAGGTTGGACGCGAAGATCGCGAGGTACCGGCAGCGCTCGAGGAGCGGGACGTTCTCGTCGGCGGCGAGCTGCAGCACCCGCTCGTTGAACTGCAGCCAGGAGATCTCCCGGTCGAGGAAGCGGTCTGCCGGGAGCGCCTCGTCCTCGGCGTCGGGGGAGCTCTCCGTGCCGCTCGGGCGCCCGACGAAGCGGCCGTTCGAGCCGCGTGGTTGGTGCCCGCGGGTCTCGGTGGCGGCGGCGCTCGCGATCGACACCTCGCTCACGATGCTGGCCTCGGCGGCCGCATCGGCTGCGGCATCCCGTGCGGTGACCCGCCGTCGCACCGCGACGCCCGCGACGTCCTCGACTCCCGTGTCTGCCGTCATGGACCAATCCTGTCAGGTGAGCGGGTCTGCGCAACGGTCGGCGTTGCGGTGGGGGCAGCGCCGTACTGGGCAACGCCGTACTGGGCATCGACGGCCGCGTCGTGGAACCCGAGGCGCTGGTAGGTGCGGCGGGCCGCGGTGTTGTCGCCGTCGACGTAGAGCTCGACCTCGGTCAGGCCGAGGCGGGCGAGGTGGGCCAGGCCGAGAGCGGTCAGCGGCCCGCCGAGCCCCCGCCCCTGGTGGGCCGGGTCGACCCCGACGACGTACACCTCACCCGTGGGGGGGTTGTCGACCTTGGTCCAGTGGAAGGCGACGACGCTCCCGCTGGAGTCGTCCACGACGAGCAGCAGCCCGGCCGGGTCGAACCACGGCTGCGCCATCCGCTCGTGCAGGTCGTCGACGGTGAGCCGCCCCTGCTCGGGGTGGGTGGCGAACGCCGCGGCGTTGAGGGACACCCAGGCCTCGTCATCCTGGCCGGGCACGAACGCGCGCACCGAGAAGCCCTGCGGCAGAACAGGGTCCACCGCGTCCTCGGGCTTCAGGGGCCGGGTCATGCGGTACAGCTCGCGCGTCACGACCAGCCCGGCAGCCCGGGCCAACGCGGCGGCAGCAGGCAACATGCCGTGCGCCCAGATGCTGCGCACGCCCTCGGCCAGCACGGCATCGACGAGGGCGCGCCCGTTCCCGCGCCGACGGTGACCGGGGTCGACGACCAGCTCGGCCACGGCATCCGCCGTCCCCGCGCCAGCGACCTGCGCGTACCCCACGAGGGTGCCGTCCCCGGCATCCCGCACGATGTGGACGATGCCGTCGCGCGCCGGGCCGATCGCCAGCCGGAACGACTCGGAGACGGCTTCGACCCCGTCGGCCCGGGCCGCCCGCGCCAGCAGGTCGCGAACCTCGGATGCCGTGGGGTCGCCGACCGCGAGGAGGCGCACCGTGTGGGTCACCTAGGACTCGATCTCCGAGAAGGAGTCGGCGACCTCGGGGACGAAGCGGTATCCGACGTTGCGAACCGTGCCGATGAGCACCTCGTAGTCGGTGCCGAGCTTGGCGCGCAGCCGCCGCACGTGGACGTCGACGGTGCGGGTGCCGCCGAAGTAGTCGTAGCCCCACACCTCCTGGAGCAGCTG
>DATIAB010000261.1:0-2658 GCA_035458265.1 Ornithinibacter sp.
GCGCCGTCCCCGAGACCGACATCACCATCGAGCTGCGGGGCGAGAACGTGCGCCTGGTCAGCACCTTCCTCCACCAGATCAACGACAAGGCCCGGCAGCGCGCCGCGGCCCAGGCAGCCGCGACCACCTCGGCCGGCACCATCCACAAGGAGCAGCAATGGCAGTCATGAGGCTGGGCTACGCCCACGTCCGCGTCACCGACCTGGCCGAGGCCAAGGACCACTACGCCAACACGATGGGGCTCTACGAGACCCTCGCCGAGGGCAACAAGGTCTACTACAAGGCCTGGGACGAGTGGGACCACCACTCGGTCGTCCTCGAGGAGGGCGGCGTGGGCCTGGTCAAGTACGGCTGGAAGGTGCAGTACTCCAGCGACATCGACGAGATCGAGAAGAAGGCGCAGGCCTTCGGCGTCACCGTCGAGCGGATGAGCAGGGGCGAGAACCCGGAGATCGGTGACGGCATCCGCTTCACCACCCCGTCCGACCACGTCTTCGAGGTCTACCACGAGGCCACCCTCATCGGGACGGAGGTCGGCACCCACAACCCCGACGCCTTCCCCCGCCACCTCGTCGGGGTCGGCGTGCCGGCGCTCGACCACTCGCTCATCACGGCCGAGGACCCCGGAACGATGGACCGCTTCCTCACCGACGTCTTCGGCTTCTACGCCACCGAGCGCGTGCAGACCAGCCTCGACGACGACGCGGACATCATCGCGACCTGGATGACGAACTCGACCCAGATCCACCAGCTCGCCGTGCTCGCCGGCCCCCAGGGCAAGCTGCACCACTTCGCCTTCCGCCTCGGCGACTGGACCGAGGTCGGTCGCGCGGCCGACCTGTTCTCCATGGACGACGTGCCGATCGACGTCGGCCCGACCCGCCACGGCATCACCCGCGGCCAGACCGTCTACTTCTTCGACCCCTCGGGCAACCGCAACGAGGTCTTCGCCGGTGGCTACCTGGCCTACCCGGACCGCCCGATGAACGTCTGGACGCCCGACGCGCTCGGCAAGGGCGTGTTCTACCACGCCCGCGAGCTCAACGACGCGTTCACCTCGGTCCTCACCTGAGCGACCCCGCACCTTCCCGGTGACGGCGGCCGGCCACCAGCAAACGCGCCGCCGTCACCGTGATGGCCCCTGCCCGAAACCACTCCGGAACCGCCCGCTGCCGGTCCCCGCCCGCCGACCCGTCCACCCACCCGCCCGCCCACCCACCGACCTCAGGAGGTCGCGCCGATGTTGGTCCGCACCCACCAGAGCCTCACGTATGCCGGGGCACGGGTCGCGCTAGAGGCCGCCCTCGCGCAGGGCGCGGCGCTCGGTGGCGCCTTCAACGTCGCGGTCACCGACAGCACGGGCGGGTTGCTCGCCTTCGCCCGGATGGACGGTGCCTTCGCCGTGTCCGGGTCGATCGCGCAGGACAAGGCCTGGACCGTCGCCGGCTTCGGCGGCATCCCGACCGACGACTTCTACGCCGCCATCGCCGGTGAGGATGCCGTGCGCGAGGGCATCGCCCAGCGCGGCCGGGTCGCCGCCTTCGGCGGGGGCGTGCCCGTCCTCGTCGACGGCGTGTTCGTCGGAGCGGTCGGAGCGTCGGGCGGCTCGGCCGTCCAGGACAAGTTGGTCGCCACGGCCGGCGCGGATGCCGTCGCCGCCGCACTCACGCACCGAGAGGACTCACGATGACCCCGTTCATGCTGCGGGTCGCCGAGATCGTCGGCACCCCGAAGGACCAGCTTCCCGAGCTCGACGAGCTCGCCCCCATGCCCGAGACCCGGGTGAGCCGGCGGATCGCCACCGGCACCGGAGCCGACCGCCAGGTCGCCATCCGCTCGCTCGCCGAGCAGCTCGTGAGCGAGGCCAACGCCATCCTCGGCCAGGCCGACGACCGACTCGAGCTCGTCGACGAGACCCTCCCCCACGAGCTGGCCTTCAGCGTCACCCACGGAGGTCGAGCGGCCCGGGTGTCGACGACGTTCGAGGACGGAACGGCATACGGGCGCCTGGTCGGTGACGGCTTCGAGTCCGAGCTGCCCCAGGAGCTCGACGGGCCGGACGCCCTGCCCGACCTCATCGTGCGCCTGCTCGTGGAGTCGGGCGTCTCCCACCACCACGTCGCCTGACCGGCCGCTCCGGCACCTCGCCGTTGGCCGGGCCACCACCGCCGACCACGTTCCACCACCTCGTCACACCGATCCGCAGGACCCGCCCCGAGGAGGCACCGTGCAGTACGAGCTCCGAACCCAGGTCATCGAGCCGCCACGCAAGACGTTCACGCACCTCGTGGCGCGTTACGGCGACCGCCCGGCATCCCGCTACGAGGAGGGCTCCATCGACATCCAGGCGAAGGAGAACTTCCACTACCGCCCCCTGTGGGACCCCGAGCACGACATCTACGACGAGGCGTTCAGCGCGTTCCGGCTGACCGACCCGTACTCGTTCACGGACCCGCGCCAGTACTACTACGCCCCCTACGTCACCTCCCGGGCAGCGATGGCGGATGCCGTGGCCTCCACCCTGGACTACCTCGACAAGCGCGACCTCCTCGCGCGGATGCCGGACGCCTGGTCCGCGCTCATGGGCGAGCTGCTCGTGCCGCTGCGCCACTACGAGTCGGGCGCCCAGATGGTCTCGTGCGACATCGCCCGCTTCGG
>DATIAB010000262.1:0-4317 GCA_035458265.1 Ornithinibacter sp.
CCCGGCGTCGGCAAGACCGCGGTGGTCGAGGGGCTGGCCCAGCGGATCGTCGACGGCGACGTCCCCGAGTCACTGCGTGGCAAGCGGCTCATCGCGCTCGACCTCGGGGCGATGGTGGCCGGAGCGAAGTACCGCGGCGAGTTCGAGGAACGGCTCAAGGCCGTGCTGCAGGAGATCAAGGAGTCCGAGGGGCAGGTCGTCACGTTCATCGACGAGCTGCACACCGTCGTCGGAGCGGGAGCCACCGGCGAGTCGGCCATGGACGCCAGCAACATGCTCAAGCCCATGCTCGCCCGCGGTGAGCTGCGCCTCGTCGGGGCGACGACCCTTGATGAGTTCCGCGAGCACGTCGAGAAGGACCCGGCCTTGGAGCGCCGGTTCCAGCAGGTCTTCGTCGGCGAGCCGAGCGTCGAGGACACCATCGCGATCCTGCGCGGGCTCAAGGAGCGCTACGAGGCTCACCACAAGGTCGAGATCGAGGACAGCGCCCTCGTCGCTGCAGCGGCCCTGTCCGACCGCTACATCTCGGGCCGACAGCTGCCCGACAAGGCCATCGACCTCGTCGACGAGGCGGCCTCCCGGCTGCGCATGGAGATCGACTCCAGCCCGGTCGAGATCGACGTGCTGCGCCGCGCCGTGGACCGCCTGCGGATGGAGGAGCTGCACCTGGCCAAGGAGACCGATGCCGCTTCTGCCGAGCGCCTTGAGCGGCTGCGCGCCGACCTCGCCGACAAGAGCGAGGAGCTCGCGATGCTCACGGCCCGCTGGGAGTCCGAGAAGTCGGGCCTGAACCGGGTCGGAGACGTCAAGGCACGGCTCGACGACCTGCGCACCCGGGCGGAGCGGCTCCAGCGCGAGGGCGACTACGAAGGTGCGTCCCGGGTGCTCTACGGCGACATCCCCGCTCTGGAGCGCGAGCTCGAGGAGGCCCAACAGGCCGAGTCGGCCACGGCATCCGCCGATCTCATGGTCAAGGAGCGGGTGGGGGCCGACGACATCGCCGAGGTCATCTCCGCCTGGACCGGCATCCCCGCCGGCCGGCTGCTGCAGGGAGAGACCGAGAAGCTGCTGGCGATGGAGTCGATCATCGGCGCGAGGCTCATCGGCCAGTCCGAGGCGGTGCGTGCGGTCTCGGATGCCGTGCGCCGCTCGCGCGCCGGCGTCGCCGACCCGGACCGTCCCACGGGGTCCTTCCTGTTCCTCGGCCCCACGGGGGTGGGCAAGACCGAGCTGGCGAAGTCGCTCGCCGACTTCCTGTTCGACGACGAGCGCGCCATGGTGCGCATCGACATGAGCGAGTACTCCGAACGGCACGCCGTGGCCCGGCTCATCGGGGCCCCGCCCGGCTACATCGGGTACGAGGAGGGTGGCCAGCTCACCGAGGCCGTACGACGTCGGCCCTACTCGGTCGTGCTGCTCGACGAGGTCGAGAAGGCTCACCCGGAGACCTTCGACATCCTGCTCCAGGTGCTCGACGACGGGCGCCTCACCGACGGACAGGGCCGCACCGTCGACTTCCGCAACGTCATCCTCGTCATGACCTCCAACCTCGGGTCGCAGTTCCTCGTCGACCCGTTGCTCGACCCGGCCGCCAAGCGCGACGCGGTGATGGCGGCGGTGCGTCAGGCCTTCAAGCCGGAGTTCCTCAACCGGCTCGACGAGGTGGTGCTCTTCGACCCCCTGTCGCGCGACGAGCTGGCACGCATCGTGCACCTGCAGGTCCGGGCGCTGGGTACGCGGCTGCGTGACCGCCGGATCACCCTGGAGGTCACCGACGACGCGACGGCCTGGCTCGCCGAGCAGGGGTTCGACCCCGCGTACGGTGCACGACCGCTGCGCCGGCTCGTCCAGCGCGAGATCGGCGACCGGCTCGCGACCGCCCTGCTCGCGGGGTCGGTCCGCGACGGCGACGCCGTCACCGTGGATCGTGGCGAGCACGGCCTCGTCCTGCGCTGACACCGTCCCGCGGCCTGAACTTCTCCGCCGTCGCTGCGACGGCGGAGAAGCACGCCCGTGGCGGAGACATTTCTCCGCCACGGTGGAACGTCTGCGCCACGGCTGTGGTGACCCGGCCGGATGCGGCGGGCGGATACTGTTGCCGCCATGCGCCGCCTCCCCGCCCTGCTCGCCGCCGCCGGTCTCGTCGTCGCGCTGAGCGCCTGCTCGGGTGAGGACGCCGCCCCGGAGGTTCCCCCCACCGATCGGCTCGTTGCGGCCAAGGCAGCCTTCGACGCGGCCGGGACCGTGCAGCTCGACCTCTCGAGCCGGGACGTCCCGCCTCGGGAGAACGGCGTGACGGCGGCCAAGGGTGCCGGGGTCATCCACCCGGCCGAGCCCCAGTTCCAGGGCACGATCACGGGCACGGTCCAGGGCATCGCCGCGACGATCGACGTGATCGCGATCGGCGACACGGCCTACCTCAAGCTGTTCACGCCGGAGTACGAGGAGACCGACCTCGACACCCTGGGCGCCCCCAACCCGGCGCTGTTCTTCGACCCGGCCACGGGCATCTCCAGCCTGCTCACCCAGACGAGTGACGCCACGGCCGCAGGACAGACCCGCTCGGGCCAGGACGTCCTCGACCGCATCGACGGCAACCTTCCCGGTTCGCTCATCGAGGACCTCTTCCACCTCGGTGACGGCACCGGCACCTTCGCGGTGAGCTATGGCCTCACCGATACCGACGAGCTGCGCACCGCCACGCTCAAGGGCCCGTTCTTCCCCGGCGTCGAGGCCACGTACCTGCTGACACTCACGGACTACGGTGTGCCCGTTGAGATCACCCGCCCCTAGGGCACTGCTCACGACGGCTGCGATCGCCGTCTCCCTGGCCGCCGCCGACACCTATGTCGTGGTGCTCGCGCTCACCGACATGATGCGTGGTGTCGGGGTGGGCATCGACTCGCTCCAACGGGCGACTCCGATCATCTCCGGGTTCCTCCTGGGCTACGTCGCCGTGCTGCCGCTCATCGGCCGGGTCGCCGACCTCGTCGACCGACAGCGGGTGCTGCTCGCCTGCCTCGGGGTCTTCGTCGTCGGGTCGGTCGTCACGGCCCTCGCGACGGAGCTTCCGGTGCTGGTCGCCGGCCGCGTCGTGCAGGGTGTCGGCGGGGGCGGCCTGGTGCCGGCGACGTTGGCGATCGTCGCCCAGCTGTGGCCGGCCGACCGTCGGGGTGTCCCCCTCGGCATCATCGGGGCGGTGCAGGAGCTCGGGTCCGTCCTCGGCCCCGTCCTCGGCGCGCTGGTTCTCGTCGTCGCCGACTGGCGGGCGATCTTCTGGCTCAACGCGGTGCTCGGCCTCGTGCTCGCCGGTGCGGTGGTCGTGACCGGTGGAGGTTCCGTGCCGCGCCCACGCCCGCTGGTCGTGGCGCTGTCAGCGGCGGCCGGCGTGACCGGCATCCTCGCCCTGGCGGCCCCCGACCAGCTCGTCACGAGCGTCCGGTGGGGGGTGCCGTTCGTTCCCTTCGGCGAGGCGACATCGCGGCTGGCCACTCCGATCGGGGTGGTGGCGGGGGTGTTCCTGCTCGCAACCTTCGCGGTCGGAGGTCGCGGGGCCTGGGCGCTGCTGCGACGGGCCGACCTGCTCGGCGCCCTGCTCATCGGTGGGGCGCTCGGCTGCGTCGTGCTCACGTTCGCGGCGGCCGAGCCGGAGACCGAGGTGGTCGGCCCGCTCGGGTACGCGCTGCTGCCCGTCGCGGTGCTGCTGGCGATCGCGTATGCCGTGCACCACCGACGCACGGACTCGCCACTGGTGCCCCGAGGCCTGGTCCGTGGCCGCCTCGTGTGGGCGCTGGTCGTCTCGCTGCTCGTCGGTGTGGCCCTGGTGGCGGTCGTCGTCGACGTGCCGTTGTTGGCGCGCCTCGTGTACACGTCCGACCAGACGGCCGCCGCCCTCGTGCTCGTGCGGTTCCTCATCGCGGTGCCGGTCGGGGCCCTTGCCGGAGGCTGGGCGCTGCGGGTGCTCGGCAACGGCGTGGTCGCGGCCGCCGGGCTGGCCCTGGCTGCGGTCGGCCTGGCCGTCATGACGACGTGGGGGCGTGGGTCGCTGGAGGAGGGGTCGTCGACCGTCGTGCTCGCCCTGACCGGTCTGGGGATCGGGTTGGCGTTGGCGCCGGTGAACGACGCGGCGTTGGCGGAGTCCGCGCACGACGCGCACGGCACGGCATCCGCGCTCGTCGTCGTCGCCCGGATGGTGGGCATGGTCGTCGGCATCGCGCTGCTCACGGCCATCGGGCTGCACCAGTACTACCTCGCGGTGGCAGCGCTGCCCGACCGGACGGACACCGAGGCGCTCAAGGACGCCGCGGTGCTCCAGGT
>DATIAB010000263.1:0-3568 GCA_035458265.1 Ornithinibacter sp.
ATGCCGTCGGCGTCGCGCGGGTCGGTGGGCACGGCATCCACCGTCTTGGCGCGAAAGAGCACGCCGGCATTGCGCATCGACGACGCCAGGCGCCATGCCGCCGACAGGTCCACGGCATGGTCCGCGTCGATCAACCCCAGCGACTGCGCCGCCGACAACGCCTCCATCGTCGAGGTGGTCCGCAGCTCGGGGTGCGCGTGGGCGTGCTGCAGCTGCACGAGCTGCACGACCCACTCGACGTCGGAGAGCCCGCCGTGGCCGAGCTTGAAGTGTGTCTTGCGGTCGGCACCCCGGGGAAGCCGCTCGGCCTCCATGCGCGCCTTGAGGGTGCGGATCTCGCGCACCTGGGCCGCGTCGAGCCCGTGGACCGGCCACCGCAGCGGTGCGATGAGCGCGAGGAACCGCTCGCCCAGGTCGGCGTCACCGGCGATCGGCATCGCGCGCAGCAGGGCATGGGCCTCCCAGACGAGCGACCACCGGGAGTAGTACTCGCGGTAGGAGCCGAGCGAGCGCACGAGGGGCCCGCTCTTGCCCTCGGGGCGCAGCGAGGCGTCGACGTCGAGGTTCGGGTCGGGGCCCCGCAGGCCGAGGAGCCGGATGAGCTCCTTGACGATCTCCAGGGCCTGGCCCTGCGCCTGACCCTCGTCCGCGCCGTCCACCGGGTCGTGGACGAACAGCACGTCGGCGTCGGAACCGTAGCCCTGCTCCCCGCCGCCGAGGCGCCCCATGCCGATGACGACCACCCGGGTGAGCGCCGGTGCGCCAGTGCGTGACTCGAGGTCGCGCACGCAGATCTCGAGGGTCACCTCGAGCAGGGCCGCAGTGAGGTCGGTCATCGCCGTACCCAGCCCGTCGAGGGTGAGCATCCCGGACAGGTCCGCGACGGCGACGCGGAACAGCTCGGAGCGGCGGATCGTGCGTGCCGCGAGCACGGCGGATTCCGGGTCGTCCTTGCGACCCGCCGCCGACCGCATCCGTCGGAGCACGTCCTCGCGGCTGCGCGGTTTCAGGCCTGAGGCGTCCCCGAGGAACTGCACGCACTCGGGCGCCTGCTCGAGCAGGTCGGCGGCGAAGCGGCTGCGTGCCAGGGTGTGTGCCAGCCGTTCGGCCGCTGAGCCCTCGTCGCGCAGCAGCCGCAGGTACCAGGGCGTGGTGCCGAGCTCGTCGCTGATCTTGCGGAAGGCGAGCAGCCCGGCATCCGGGTCTGCCTCGTCGGCGAACCAGCCGAGCATCACCGGCAGCAGCTGGCGCTGGATGGCCGCGCGGCGGGTCAGCCCATCGGTCAGCGCCTCGATGTGGCGCAGCGCGCCCCGTGGGTCGCGAAAACCTAACGCGGACAGCCGTTCACGCGCGGCCTCGGGGGTCAGTCGCACCTCGGAGTCGGACAGCCGCGCCACGGCCGAGAGCAGGGGGTGGTAGAAGATCCGCTCGTGCAGCCGGCGCACCTCGCGCTGCTGCGCCTTCCACTGCGCCACGACGGCCTCCGCGGGCGTCGACTTGTGGCCGAGCGCGCGGCCGAGCCGGCGCAGGTCGCTCGCCGCCGTCGGCATGAGGTGGGTGCGGCGCAGGCGGAACAGCTGGATGCGGTGTTCGAGGGTGCGAAGGAGGCGGTATGCCGTGGCGAGCGTCGCAGCATCCTCGCGCCCGACGTAGCCCCCGGCGGACAGGGCCGCGAGCCCGTCAAGGGTGGTTGCCGTGCGCAGGGACTCGTCGGCCCGGCCGTGGACGAGCTGCAGCAGCTGCACCGAGAACTCGACGTCGCGCAACCCACCGGCGCCGAGCTTGAGCTGTCGGGCTGCCTCGGCCGCGGGGATGTGCTGCTCGACCCGTCGGCGCATCGCCTGCACGTCGTCGACGAAGTTCTCGCGGCTGGAGGCGTGCCAGACCATCGGCTGCACGGCGTCGCAGTAGGCCTGTCCCACCTCGGCGTCACCCGCCACCGGACGAGCCTTGAGCAGGGCCTGGAACTCCCAGGTCTTGGCCCACCGCTCGTAGTACGACAGGTGGCTCGCGACGGTGCGCACGAGGGGGCCGTTCTTGCCCTCGGGGCGCAGCGCCGGGTCCACCTGCCAGAGCGCACCGGTCGCCGTCGACGCCGAGCAGATCCGCATGAGCCGCGTCGCGAGGTCGGTCGCGATCGCCGTCGACTCGTCCTCCGGGACACCATCGCCCGGCTCCGCGACGAAGATGACGTCGACGTCGGAGATGTAGTTGAGCTCGCGGCCGCCGGTCTTGCCCATGGCGATCACCGCGAGGCGGGTACGCCCGGCATCCGGACCCACCTCGTCCCGTGCGATGACCAGCGCCGCCTCGAGGGCGGCCTGCGCGAGGTCGGCGAGGGCGGCTGCGGTGTCGGGCAGGGTGACCAGCGGGTCGGGCGACGTCAGGTCGAGTGCCGCGATGCCGAGCAGCTGCTCGCGGTAGGCGGTCCGCAGCACGTCCACGGCCGGTGCGTCCCCCGGGTCGGTCACTGCGGCGACGAGGCGGCCCACGCGCTCGTCCACTGCGAGGGGCTCGGCCCTCGTGACCGCGCTCCAGTGGTGCGGGTGGGCGCACAGGTGGTCACCCAGCGCGGCCGAGCTGCCGAGCACGGCGAGCAGTCGCTCACGGGGGCGACCGGGCGACCCGAGGGCCTCGGTGACCGGCCCGCGCAGAGCGGCGTCACGACAGACGGCCTCCATGAACCGGACGAGGCCGAGGAGGGCACCGTCCGGGTCGGGTACCGAGGCGAGGGCCGCCGCCAGGCCGTTGTCCTCGATGTGCTCGCGCGAGCGGATGAGCTCGGCGACCGAGGGGTCCTGCAGCAGGGTGTAGGCGCGGGCAGCGTCGTCGAACCCCAGCCGGGCGATGGCGACGGGGATCGACCCCGGACCTCGAGAGCTCACCGCCCTGACCCCTTCGCGGAGTCAGGAGCACTTCGCGGGCTCAGGGCCGGACACGGCCCTGAGCTGACGAAGTGCTCCTGAGTCCGCACGCCGGTCAGAGCCGGGGCAGGTAGCGGTCGAGCTCGAAGGCACTCACCTGGTTGCGGTAGTCAGCCCACTCGGCGCGCTTGTTGCGCAGGAAGAACTCGAAGGTGTGCTCGCCGAGGGTCTCGGCGATGAGCTCGCTGCCCTCCATGACGCTGATGGCGTCACTGAGGCTGGCCGGGAGCGGCTTGATGCCCATCGCCTTGCGCTCGGCATCGGTCAGGCTCCAGACGTCGTCCTCGGTCTCGGGGGGCAGGTCGTAGCCCTCCTCGATGCCCTTCAGGCCGGCGGCCAGAAGCACGGCGAACGCGAGGTAGGGGTTGCACGCGCTGTCGATGCTGCGCACCTCGACACGGGTGCTGTTGCCCTTGCTCGGCTTGTACATCGGCACGCGCACCATGGCGGAGCGGTTGTTGTGACCCCACGTGAGGTGGGCCGGCGCCTCTCCGCCGCCCCAGAGCCGCTTGTAGGAGTTGACCCACTGGTTGGTCACGGCCGTCAGCTCGGCACCGTGGTGCAGCAGCCCGGCGATGAACTGCCGGCCCGTGCGCGAGAGCTGGTACGGCGCGCCGGGCTCGTGGAAGGCGTTGGTGTCACCT
>DATIAB010000264.1:0-4100 GCA_035458265.1 Ornithinibacter sp.
CCGGCCCCCACCGCTTCTCGACGGTTCGACGGGGGCCCTCCGCTAGGTTGGTTCCTCAGACGCCGACCTCGTGAGGGGCCCTCGCATGATCAGGTTCGATGCCGTGACCAAGCAGTTCCCTGACGGCACCGTCGCGGTCGACGACCTCACCCTCACCGCGCCCACCGGCAGGATCACCGTGCTCGTCGGGCCGTCCGGCTGCGGCAAGACGACGAGCCTGCGCATGGTCAACCGGATGATCGAGCCCACCCGAGGCGCGATCAGCCTCGACGGCCAGGACACCGGTCGGATGGACGCGGCCGAACTGCGGCGCGGCATCGGCTACGTCATCCAGCACGCCGGGCTCTTCCCGCACCGCACCGTGCTCGACAACATCGGCACCGTCCCCCGGCTGCTCGGGTGGGACAGGAAACGCACGCGCGACGTCTCCCACGAGCTGCTCGAGCGGGTCGGCCTGGCGCCCGAGCTCGGCGCGCGGTACCCGGCGCAGCTGTCCGGCGGGCAGCAGCAGCGTGTCGGGGTGGCCCGCGCCCTCGCGGCGGACCCCCCGGTGATGCTCATGGACGAGCCCTTCTCGGCCGTCGACCCCGTCGTGCGCGACCAGCTGCAGGACGAGTTCCTGCGCCTGCAGTCCGAGCTCGGCAAGACGATCCTGTTCGTCACCCACGACATCGACGAGGCCATCAAGCTCGGTGACCAGGTGGCCGTGCTGCGCGTCGGCGGGCAGCTCGCTCAGGTCGCCGAGCCGGCCTACCTGCTCGCGCACCCCGCCGACGACTTCGTCGCGGACTTCGTGGGGCGCGACCGCGGCTACCGTGCCCTGCAGTTCCAGCAGGTGCCGCGCCTCCCGCTGCGGTCCGAGCCGACGGTGCTGCTCGGCGAACGACCACAACGTTCGGATGCCGCGTGGTTGCTCGTCGTCGACGGTGATCGTCGGCCGGTGGGCTGGGTCGAACCCGCGCGGGTCGGGGAGCGGGCCGTCACCGAGGCCGACCTGCACCGCGGCGGGACCGTGGCCCGTGCCCAGGGCTCGCTCCGGGGCGCCCTGGACGCCGCGCTGTCCTCGCCCAGCCGTCGGGGCGTCATCGTCGACGACGCGGGTGAGCTGTGCGGCACGGTGCTCGGGCACGAGGTGTTGACCGCGATCGAGCAGACCGACCGGCCCGACCGCGACGAAGCCGACCCTGCTGGCACCGGGGACGAACACGGTGGCGCGACACGGCATCCGGATGAGGGTGTGCCGTGACCTGGCTCGGCGACAACTGGCGCACGGTGCTCGACCTCGCGGTCTCGCACCTGTACCTCGCCGGGGTGCCGCTGCTCATCGGGCTCGTGCTGGCGCTGCCGCTCGGCTGGGCGGCCAAGCGCTGGTCGCGCGCCTATCCCGCGATCATCACGACGACGGGGCTGCTCTACACGATCCCGTCGCTGGCCCTGTTCGTCATGATGCCGCTGCTGCTCGGCACCAAGATCCTCGACCCGGTCAACGTCGTCGTCGCGATGACGGTCTACACCGTCGCCCTCCTCGTGCGAACCGTCGCCGACGGGTTGCGGGCCGTGCCGGACCACGTCGAGCAGGCTGCGACGGCCATGGGCTACCAGGGGCTGCGCCGCCTCGTCGGGGTCGAGCTGCCGCTGGCGGTGCCGGTCATCGCCGCGGGGCTGCGGGTGGCCGCGGTCTCCAACGTGAGCATCGTCAGTGTGGCCTCGATCATCGGGGTCTCGCAGCTCGGAGACCTTCTCGTCGACGGCTACAACCGGGTCATCTGGGGTGAGCTGCTCACCGGCATCCTCGCGTGCGTGCTGCTGGCGCTCGTGCTCGACCTCGTGATCCAGGCCGGGACACGGGCCCTCACGCCCTGGGTGCGCGCGCAGGGGGGCCGGCCGTGATCCCGTCGCTGATCAACTGGTTCGCCGACCCGGCCACGTGGCAGGGGGAGGACGGCATCCCGTCCCGGCTGCTCGAGCACCTCGGCTACACCCTGCTCACGGTCGTGCTGGCCGCGGCAGTGGCGATCCCGCTGGGGCTGTGGGTCGGGCACACCGGGCGCGCTCGCTGGATGGTGTCCTTGACGAACTCCGTGCGGGCCGTGCCGACCCTGGGACTGCTCTTCGCCGTGTCGCTGCTGCTGGGCCCGCGGATCTCAGGTGAGCTCGCGTTCCTCGTGCCCAGCATCGTGGTACTCGTGATCCTGGCGATCCCCCCGATCCTCGCGGGCACGTACGCAGGGATCGAGGCGGTGTCACCGGCGGCGCGGGATGCCGCGAGCGGGGTCGGGATGACCGGCTGGCAGGTCGTGCGGCAGGTCGAGGTGCCCAACGCCCTGCCGCTGTTGCTGTCCGGCGTGCGCTCGTCGGTGCTGCAGGTCGTCGCGACCGCGACGATCGCGGCGCTGGTCGGGCTCGGTGGGCTGGGGCGCTACCTCATCGACGGCATCGCGCTCGGGGACTACCCGCGGGCAGCCGGTGGCGCACTGCTCGTCGCACTGCTCGCCCTGGTGCTCGACGGGGTGCTGGCGCTCGTGCAACGCCGGGTCGTCTCGCCGGGTCTGGCCGTGGGGGCCCGTCCCTCCGCTGGTGGGCGCGGTGCTGGGGGGCGCGGTGCTGGGGGGCGCGGAGCCAGTGGTGATGTCAGTGGTGTGGGGAAGGATTCTCGAGCCGCCGTGGTTGAGGGCGAGAGGTCCGTGGCAGACACCCGCGCGCCTACCTGACAGAGCAACCGCTTGAGATGGCGCCCGGCCAGGGCGCCGGACGTTCACGACATCCGACGTGGCACGGCATCCGACTGACCGGCACCGACGAAGGGAACCACTCCGATGAAGCGCACGACCTCAGCCATTGCCCTGGTGGCAGCCTCGATCCTGGGACTGACGGCCTGCGGGGGCGGCAGCGACCCACTGACCCCCGAGACCACCGAGTCGGCGACCGGCGGTGCCGGTGGTGGCGAGCCGATCGTCGTCGGGGGGGCCAACTTCTCCGAGTCGACCCTGCTCGCGGAGATCTACGCCGGCGCGCTGCGTGCCAAGGGCGTCGAGGCGTCGACCAAGCTCAACATCGGCTCGCGCGAGATCTACCTGCGGGCGCTGGAGGACAACTCGGTGCAGGTGTTCCCGGAGTACACCGGGGCGCTCGCGCTCTACTACGACAACGCGTTCACGGGCACCGACGCCGACGAGGTCTACGCGCACGTGCAGAAGGTGCTGCCGGACACGCTGGTCGTGCTCGACAAGTCGGCTGCCGAGGACAACGACTCGATCGTCGTCACGTCCGAGACGGCCACGGCCAACAACCTCAAGACCATCGAGGACCTCAAGGCCATCGCCGGCGACCTGGCCCTGGCGGCTCCGCCGGAGTTCAAGGAGCGGCCTCAGGGCATCCCCGGGCTGGAGGCGACCTACGGCGTGGTGTTCGGGTCGTTCCGCCCGCTCACCGGGCAGGGCATCGTCCAGGCGCTGAAGAACGGCCAGGTCGGGGCGGCGAACATCTTCTCCACCGACCCGGCGATCGCGGCGAACGGCTTTGTTGCTCTTGAGGACACCAAGCGGCTGTTCGGGTCGCAGAACATCGTGCCGCTCGTGCGGGCCGACCGGGCCGAGGAGGTCGAGGAGGCACTCAACGCCGTCTCGGCCAAGCTGACCACCGAGTCGATCGCCGAGATGCTCAAGAAGACCGACATCGACAAGGCCGACCCCAAGACGGTTGCTGAGGAGTTCCTCACGACCAACGGTCTCGGCTGACGCTGGGCCGGAAGTCCTCCGTCACCCCAGTGACGACGGAGAACTTCCGCCTTGCCGGACAGATATCTCCGCCACACGTGAACAACCCCGCCATCCCTGTGATGGCGGGGTTGTCTCGCGTGGCGCGGGCCCGATCAGTCCCAGGGGTCGGGCTCGTCGAGCAGCGCCGCGTCGCCCGTGAAGCCTGCGGCAGGCGACTTCGCAGCTGACTCGGATGCCTCGGCGTTCGGTGCAGCGGACGCCTCGCCCTCGGCTGCACCTGACGCCTTGACGTCAGGTTCGGGTGTCCCGGCATCGACCGATTGGTCACTGGAGGGACGGTCGGTCGGTGCGGCGGGCTCGTCCCACGGGTCGGGTTCGTCC
>DATIAB010000265.1:0-3737 GCA_035458265.1 Ornithinibacter sp.
GAGCGTGATCGCCACCGACTCGTCTCCGCCGGACAGGGCCCGCACGATCGATCCCGACAACACCGACACGGTCGACACCGGGCCGACGAACAACAGCCTCGAGGAGCCGAACAGGGCGTAGGCCAGCAGGGACGGCGGCAGGGTGTAGAGGCCGACCTGGACGGGAACGCCTGCGACGACGGCGTATCCGAGGGACTGGGGGACGGCGAGTGCGGCGACGAGCAGGCCGGCGAGCAGGTCAGCGGGAAGGTGGCGCCCGGAGTACTTGCGCAGCAGGCGCAGGCCCAGCGGCAGCGTCGGCTTGGGCAGGTCCACGGGGGACAGTGTGCACCCGGGGTGGGCGGGTGCGCTCGGGTGCGCGGTGGCCGCGCGTCGCGCGCGGGCTCTGTCGGTGCCTCGATCTAGGGTCGGGACACCAGCACGACGCGTCACCCGAGGAGGGGCGGATGGAGGTCACCAGGGCCTTGGCCACGGGGCGCCGTCTCCTGCGCGAACACGGTCTCGAGGACTGGACCATCGTCGCCGACCGCGCCAAGCTGCGTGCCGGCGTGTGCCGCTTCTCGCGCCGCCAGATCGGCATCAGCGCGCCGCTGACGACGCTGCACGACGAGGCCGAGGTGCTCGACACGATCCTGCACGAGATCGCCCACGCACTGGTCGGGCCCCACCACGGACATGACGCGGTCTGGCGCGCCAAGGCCCGCGAGATCGGTTCCAGCGGGCGACAGTACGTCTCACCTGAGGCGCCGCGCGTGCCGAAGGACTGGGTCGGGCGCTGCCCCGCGGGTCACGAGAAGGCGCGCCACCGCGGCCCGACCCGCCTGATGTCGTGCGGGCAGTGCTCGAGGCGCTTCGACCCGGTTCACCTGTTCACGTGGACCTACAAGGGCCGCCCCGCCACGCTGCCGCCTTCGTACGCGGCACAGCTCTCAGCCCTCGCCAACACGAGCCGCCAGCCGTCGGGCCGGCGCCAGCCGCTGCGGCTCGGCGACGTCGTTCAGGTCGTGTCCGGGCCGTGGGGTGGGCGCGCTGGTGAGGTCGAGCTCGTCGGCTCCGTGCGGTGCCAGGTCCGGGTCGGCGACCAGCTCGTCAGCCTGCCACTCGACCTCGTGCGCCTGGAGCCCGCCACGGCCGCCCGTCGGGCGTGAGCACTCTCACCCCGTCAGGGGGTGCGACCACCGACCCGGACCTGCCACAATGTACTCGTGGGTAACATCGCGCCACAGGTGCCTCAGAACCGCTCCGTTACGGTCGACGGGCCCAGGGGGAGCATCGCCGTCAGTGCCACCAGGGCCGGCGGCGACGAGTTCGCCCGGTGGCTGCCCCCCGCCACCGGCACCGAGAGGGCCTTCGTGCTCGCCGGCGGGGGAGCGACCGGCATCGCGTGGGAGGCCGGCATCATCATGGGCCTGCGCGACGGCGGGGTCGACGTGCGCGAGTCCGACACGATGATCGGCACCTCAGCCGGTTCGATGGTCGCGGCGCACCTGCGCGTCGGCACCGAGGAGTCCCTCGCCTTCGCGCGAATCCGCGAAGGCGCCCAGATCACCGAGGTCGGCCGACTCGGCCCGGCAGACGCCTCGCGCTACCTGCGCGCCCAGATCGCCCTCGACAAGCGGCGTGGTCGCGCGCTCGTCGGCCGGGCCGCTCTCATGGCGCGCACGACGTCCGAGGACGAGTGGCTGGAGGCCATCGGCCTCGGCCTGGTCGGCAAGGAGTGGCCGGAGGGTCGCCTCTTCGTCACCGCGGTCGACGCCCAGACCGGCACCTCGGTCGTCTTCGACAACACGAGCGGGGTCCCGCTCGAGCGGGCCGTCGCTGCCAGCTGTGCGGTGCCCGGTGTCTTCCCGGCCGTCGAGGTCGGCGGGCGACGGTACGTCGACGGCGGCCTGCGCACGATCGCCAACGCGGACCTGGCAGCGGGTCACCGTCGCGTGCTGGCGCTGGCGCCCTACCCGGTGGCCTCACACCTGCGCGACCTGCCCGCCGTGCAGCTGCGCTCACTGCGCCCCCGGTCGCGCACCTACCTCGTCGTGCCGGACGCCCGCGACCTCTGGGCCATGGGCGCCAACCCGCTCGACATGAGCCGCGGCGGCGACACCTTCGACACGGCGCGTGCCCACGGGCAGCGCATCGCCGAGCGCGTCGGCGAGATCTGGCTCACCTGACGGCCTTCTGGCGAGCTGCGGTATCACGGGCGGGTCTGAGCGCTCCTCATCGGTGAGGCCACGCGCGGGCGTGGCCTGACAGCCTCGGAGGAAGCCATGGCCGCGCTCGACGTCCTGCCACTCATCAAGCTGCCGGCGTCGTGGCCGGTGCCCGTCGTCGCGACCCTGGCCATGGCGGCCCTCGCCGGGCTCGACCTGCTCGGCGCCGTCGCCGCCAAGGAGTGGGCCGAGCGGCAGAACATCACGGCGATCGCCCTCGGCGTCCTCGCGTTCGTGCTGCTCTTCTGGGTCTACGCGTCCTCGCTGCAGTACGCCGAGCTCGCGGTGGTCACCATGGGGTGGATCGTGCTCCTGCAGGTGGGCATCGTCATCGTCGACCGGGTCCACTTCGGCAACGTCCTGCCCGCGGACAAGATGTGCGCCATCGTCATCATTCTCGCCGCCCAGGGCTACCTCGTCCTCGCGCCGAGCACCACCTGACCGGATGCCGTCCGCCCCGGTCGAGCGGTGAACCTCGCTCCTCGCTACGCTCACCACCGAGGAGGCGACAATGACGTCAGAGCACAGCCAGAGCCACGGGAGCAGCGCCCGAACCGCCGCGCACATCTCCCAGGTCGAGCGGTACGCCGCGCACAACTACCACCCGCTGCCGGTCGTGCTCGCGCACGGAGAGGGCGCCTGGGTCACCGATGTCGACGGCAAGCGCTACCTCGACTGCCTCGCGGGCTACTCGGCACTGAACTTCGGGCACGGCCACCCGCGCCTGCTCGCCCGCGCGCACGAGCAGCTCTCGCGGCTGACCCTCACGAGCCGGGCGTTCCACAACGACCAGCTCGGGCCGTTCTCGCAGGCGCTGGCCGAGCTGACCGGCAAGGACATGATCCTGCCGATGAACACCGGCGCCGAGGCCGTCGAGACAGCGCTGAAGGTCAGCCGCCGCTGGGGGTACCGGGTCAAGGGCGTGCCCGAGAACGAGGCGAACATCATCGTCATGGAGGGCAACTTCCACGGACGCACCACGACCATCATCAGCTTCTCCGACGACAAGGTCGCCCGAGACGAGTACGGGCCCTACACACCGGGGTTCCGCACCGTCACGTACGGCGACGCCGAGTCCTTGCGCCAGGCCGTGGACGACTCGACCGTCGCGGTGCTGCTCGAGCCCGTGCAGGGGGAGGGCGGCGTCGTCATCCCGCCCGAGGGCTACCTGCGCGCCGTGCGGGCGATCTGCGACGAGGCCGGCATCCTCATGATCGCCGACGAGATCCAGTCGGGGCTGGCCCGCACCGGCCGCACCTTCGCGTGCGACCACGAGGGGGTCGTGCCCGACATCTACGTCATGGGAAAGGCCCTCGGGGGCGGGCTGTACCCGGTCTCGGCGATCGCGACGAACCGCGAGGTCCTCGACGTCATCACCCCCGGCTCCCACGGGTCGACCTTCGGCGGCAACCCGCTGGCGGCCGCGATCGGCCACGAGGTGGTGACGATGCTCTCGGAGGGGGAGTTCCAGGCGCGGGCGACCGACCTCGGGGGCTACCTCACCGAGCTGCTCACCCCGCTCGTCGGACG
>DATIAB010000266.1:0-7100 GCA_035458265.1 Ornithinibacter sp.
ATGGACCACCCGCGCGAGGTGCCGATCCACGAGGCCGAGCTGCTGACCGGCATCCCCACGGCGGTCATCCCGTGAGCGGGGGCGGCGCGTGAGCGAGCGAGCCGCGCTGCGCGCGACGATCGAGGGCTTCCTCACGGCATCCGGGCTGGAGTGGGAGCCCGGCGCGCGCGACGACGAGTACGTCGTGGCGCTCCCGGGCGAGAAGAAGCTGAAGACCATCGCCTCGCTCGTCGTCTCGGACACGGCACTGTCCGTCTCGGCCTTCGTCATCCGCAACCCCGACGAGAACCATGCCGACGTCTACCGCTTCCTCCTGCGCCGCAACCTGCGGCTCCCCGGCCTGGCCTATGCCGTCGACCGGGCCGGCGACGTGTTCGTCACCGGCCGGATGCCGGCCGCGGGTGTCGACGCCGACTCGCTCGACCAGCTGCTCGGGGTCGTGCTGACCGCGTGCGACGAGCCGTTCAACGAGCTGCTCGTCATGGGTTTCCTGTCCTCGATGCGCAAGGAGTGGGAGTGGCGGGTCTCGCGTGGCGAGAGCCTGCGCAACCTCGAGGCGTTCCGCGGCATCCTCGCTCGGCCGGGTGACCCCGAGCGAGGCTAGGCTGGCGGCATGACGGCACACACGCTCATCCTCCTGCGCCACGGCGAGTCCGACTGGAACCAGAAGAACCTGTTCACGGGGTGGGTCGACGTCGACCTCACCGACAAGGGGCGCGCGGAGGCCACGCGCGGCGGTCACCTGATGAAGGAGGCCGGCGTGCTTCCCGACGTCGTGCACACCTCGGTGCAACGGCGGGCGATCAACACCGCCAACCTCGCCCTCGACGCGTGCGACCGGCACTGGATCCCCGTGCACCGCAGCTGGCGGCTCAACGAGCGGCACTACGGCGCGCTCCAGGGCCTGGACAAGGCGGCGACGCGGGAGAAGTACGGCGACGAGCAGTTCATGCTGTGGCGCCGCAGCTTCGACACCCCGCCGCCGCCCATCGAGGTCGGCAGCAAGTTCGACCAGACCGGCGACCCCCGCTACGAGGGCATCGACGTGCCGCTGACCGAGTGCCTCAAGGACGTCATCCCGCGGATGATGCCTTACTGGGAGAACGAGATCCAGAGCGACCTGCGGGCCGGCAGGACGGTGCTCGTCACGGCCCACGGCAACTCGCTGCGCGCGCTCGTCAAGCATCTCGACGGCATCAGCGACGACGACATCGCCGGGCTGAACATCCCCACCGGGATGCCGCTCGTCTATCGGCTCGGTGAGGACTTCATGCCGACCGGGCCGGGGGTGTACCTCGACCCCGAGGCAGCTGCCGAGGCAGCGGCAGCGGTGGCCAACCAGGGCCGGTGACTGGCGCGGAAGGTCAGGTGTCGAGGAGGTAGCGGCCGGCATCCGGGATGCCGTCGAACAGCACCCGACCCGTCGCGTCCCGGGTGACGACGCGGTACTCGCCGCCCTGCCCGCCGTTCACGACCGGCACGACGACGGCGTCCTTGCCGCCGGTCCGCTGCACCTTCGAGACCGGGTAGCCGTCCGGGCTCGTGGCGATGAGCTGCACCCGGTCGGCGCCCGGAGCCGCGACGAGGAACCGCGCCACGCCCACGCGCTCGTCGGAGGCCCAGACGACCAGCGGGTCTCGCTGCGAGGCCGCGGGGAGGAGGTGGCCGGGCTCGATGGGCCAGGCGAAGTCATCGCCGTAGTACGCAGTGGTCCTGACCACGGCACCGTCGGGCGTGGTGGTGAGCAGCGACACCAGGCGGGCCGGCGCGGCATCCGGCGGGGGCGGCCACTCGAACAGCCCACGGGGAACCTCCGCGTCGATGAAGACGGTGCTGGTGAGACGATCCACGGGGATGCCGGTGAGCGCGAAGAGGTGCGCCTCGGCCCACTCCGGTGACGTCGACGGGGTGGGCCCCTCGGCGATCGCGCTGTAGCTCTCGGTGAACGAGTCGGGTGGGCCCTCCCAGGAGCCGACGCGCAGTCGGGTGGCGAGGGGGCGCGGGGTGTCCAGGGTCGTCGCCGAGACGCCGCCCGCCAGGGGCAGGGGCGCCCAGGAGCGCTGCATCGTGCCGCTCGGGAGGGGCAGGACGACGTTCGAGACGAACGCCGTGCTCAGGGTGGGACGGCCCAGCACGACGAGGAGAGACTGCTGCGGTGCCTCCTGGCCGCCCGGCAGCGTGACCGCGACGACCTCGGTGGTGCCGATGGCGCCGCTCGTCGAGAGCGGGGAGACGGCGAGCCGGTCCGGCGCGATGCCTCGCGGCCCCTGGTACGCGCGCACGTGGGGTTCCGAGAACGAGACGTCGTCGAGAGTGCCGTCGGCGTCCTCGGTCGTGCCGGTGTACGTCAGCGTGAGGACCACGCGTTGGGTGCCGACGTCACCAGCCCACAGGACGCGGTCGCGGGGGTCGGCGGATCGGGCGACGAGCGCAGCGACGGCCGGGTCGGCACCGAGCGGGCCGCGCGGCGGCCACAGTTCCACGGATCCCCAGCGGGGGTCGTCGGGGGCGAGGGTTGCCACCCTCGGGCGGGCGCTCGGGGGCGGGTCGTTCGCACCGCGGCGCACGAGGACCGCGCCGACCCCGGCCATCGCGAGCGCCGCTGCGCCCCCGGTGACGATGGCGCGCCGCCGCAGGCCACCGGCCCGGTCGGCCACGAGGGCGGCCGGGTCGGGTGGGTCGCTGAGTCCGCGCAGGATCTCGTCGACGGCGGCGGCGGCGTCGCGGTCGAGACTCCATGGCGACGGCTCGAGCCCGGACGTGGCGCGGGCCGCGTCATGGGCTGCCGTGAGCCGGCTGTCCAGGGATGCCGCGTGCTCGCCGACGCTGCCGCCCGGCAGGTCGAGGAGGTGGGCGACCTCGTCGGGGCCACAGCCCCACAGGTGGTGCCCCGCGAGCACGGCTCGCTCGATGGGTGGTGCGGAGCGGATGGCGTCGCCGAGGGCGGCCACCACGGGATCCGCGGGATTCGCCGGGTCCGCGGGGTTCAGGTCCCAATCGCCGTGGGCCGGAGTCGACCACTTGGTCGGACCTGCCCCGGAGGTGGTCGGGGCCGCGGTGACGGCGCCGCGGAGCACGGCCCGGCGGGCCTGCTCACCGGGGCGACCGGCATCCACCGTGTCCTGCCACCGGCGGCTCATCGCGGCCAGCACATCGGCCGTCACCGCCCGAGCTCGCCCGGTGTCGAGGAGCACGACGAGCGCCACCGACTCGAGCTCGGGCCACCGGGCCGCCACGAACTCGCGAAAGTCGTCGTCGACCGTCGTCGTCACCACCCCATCATCACCCGTGGGGCCGCTCCCTGGAGTGTGGAGCGGGCCCACCGACATGCAGAGGCCGGTTGGCGGCCCTCTCGCGGCCGAGGTTCGTGCTCAGCGGTCGGTCACCTGCCGGCCCTGCATGTCCGGTGGTTCGCACGGGGGCGCCGGCGAACCTGCGCGTGGAGTGCTCGTAGGCGTCGCGCGGCAGCCCACGGCGGGCGTGCCGGTGCCGAGGCCGGGTCAGCTGCGGACCGGGGCGCTGTCCTCGGCGTCCTCGTGGCTGCCCTCGCTGGCCGGGTCGAACTCTCCGGTGACGAGCCAGATGACGCGGTGACCGACGCTCACCGCGTGGTCGGCGAAGCGCTCGTAGTAGCGACCGAGGAGGGTGATGTCGATGGCCGCCTCGGTGCCGTGCCGCCACGAGGGGTCGGTGACCCGCGCGAAGAGCTCGCGGTGCAGGTCGTCCATCGCGTCGTCGTCGCGCTCGATCTGCTGGGCGGCCTCGACGTCGCGCGCGGCGATGACCGAGCCGGCCTTCTCCACGATCCGCTCGGCGACGTGGCCCATCTGCAGGATGGTCGAGCGCAGCTCGGCGGGCACGGCGGATGCCGGGTAGCGCAGCCGCGCGACCTTGGCGACGTGGCGCGCGAGGTCGCCCATCCGCTCGATGTCACTGCTCATCCGCATGCTCGTGACGATGACGCGCAGGTCGGTTGCGACAGGCTGCTGGCGGGCCAGGAGGTCGAAGGACAGCAGGTCGAGGTCGGCCCGCAGGGCGTCGATCTCGGCGTCGGCGGCGATGACGGAGTCGGCGAGGTGGATGTCGGCGTCGAGCAGCGCCGTCGTCGCGCGGTTCATCGCTGATGACGCGAGGTGCGTCATCTCGACGAGCGTCTCGGCGACTCGGTCGAGCTCCTCGTGGAAGGCCTTGCGCATCACGGGTGGACCCTTCGGGTGGCGTGGGGTGTCGTGGCGCCGCGCCGTCGTCGGCTGCGGCTCCTGCCGGAACCCTGACAGCCGGGCGTGAACCGCAGGCGCACCCGAGGTGAACTTCTGGCGAGGGCGCAGCGTCGGGAGCCTCCAGTGGACCGGCGGCCTGTCCCTCGGGACGTACCCTGACGACGTGGACCCTGTGCTCGCGGCGATTCTCGGCGGGGCGGTGGGGCTCGTCATCGGAGCCGTCGCCGTCCTGGCGACGCGGTGGTCCGAACGCAGCACCGCCGCACCCGAGCCTGCCGACCCGCCGCTACCCCGCGGGGTCGGCGACGTGCTCTCGGTGCTGCGCTCGATCGCCGTCGTCCTCGACGCCAGCGATGCCGTGGTCAACACCTCGGCCTCGGCCGTCAGCTACGGGCTCGTGCGCCACGGCGAGCTCGTGCACCACGAGCTGCGCCACCTCGCGCGCCAGGTGCGCCGCGACGGCATGATCCGCGAGGCCGAGCTCGACCTGCCGCGCGGCCCCAACGCCCAGGCCAGCACCGTCATGCGCGTGCGGGTGGCGCCGATCGCCGTCTCCCACGTGCTGATCCTCGCCGAGGACCACACCCACGCCCGCCGGGTCGAGGAGATCCGGCGCGACTTCGTGGCCAACGTCAGCCATGAGCTCAAGACCCCGGTCGGCGGCATCTCCCTGCTCGCCGAGGCCGTGCTCGACGCCCGAGACGACCCGGATGCCGTCGAGCGCTTCGCCGAGCGCATCCTCGTCGAGTCCGCCCGGTTGACCCGTCTGGTCAAGGAGATCGTCGACCTGTCCCGGCTCCAGGTCGCCGACACCCTCCACGAACCGGTGATCGTCGACGTCGGAACGGTGGCTGCCGAGGCCGTGGACCGGGTGCGCGTCGCGGCGGAGGCGCACGGCATCCAGCTCACGCTCGTGGGCGAGGAGGACCTCAGGGTCTTCGGGGATGCCGAGCTGCTCACCACCGCGGTCGCGAACCTCGTGACGAACGCCGTCAACTACAGCGGGTCCGGCACGCACGTCGGCATCGGGGCCCGGCGCGTGGGCGACAGCATCGAGGTCAGCGTGACCGACCAGGGCGAGGGGATCCCCGCCGCCGAGCAGGAGCGCATCTTCGAGCGCTTCTACCGCGTGGATGCCGCGCGCTCGCGAGCGACCGGCGGCACGGGGCTCGGCCTGGCCATCGTCAAGCACGTGTGCGCCAACCACGGGGGGCGGGTGAGCGTCTGGAGCCAGGAGGGACGCGGGTCCACCTTCACGATGACACTTCCCGCCGCGGCCGACCGGCCACGAGCGGAGACCGACCAGGAGCGCCCGGGGGCCGACCAGCCGCCCGAGGTGCCCGACGATGTCGACCGGTTGCGGACGGCATCCGATGAGGAGAGGGCCCTGCATGACGCGCATCCTGATCGTTGAGGACGAGGTGTCGTTCTCGGACCCGCTGTCCTACCTGCTCAGCAAGGAGGGGTACGAGGTGACGGTGGCCGAGAACGGCAACGACGCGCTCACGGCATTCGACGCGACCGGTGCCGACCTCGTGCTGCTCGACCTCATGCTGCCCGGCCTGTCGGGTGTGGACGTGTGTCGGGCGCTGCGGCAGCGCTCCAACGTGCCCGTGATCATGCTGACGGCCAAGGACAGCGAGATCGACAAGGTGGTGGGGCTCGAGCTCGGCGCCGACGACTACGTCACGAAGCCCTACTCCTCGCGCGAGCTGCTCGCCCGCATCAAGGCGGTGCTGCGGCGGCTGGCCGAGCCGGAGGACCTGCTGCCGACCACACTGGAGGCCGGCCCGGTCCGCATGGACGTGGAGCGGCACGTGGTGACGGTTCGAGGGGTGCAGCTGTCGTTCCCGCTCAAGGAGTTCGAGCTGCTCGAGATGCTGCTGCGCAACACGGGGCGGGTGCTCACCCGCATGCAGCTCATCGACCGCGTGTGGGGCAACGACTACGTCGGCGACACCAAGACGCTGGACGTCCACATCAAGCGGTTGCGCGCGAAGGTCGAGCCGGACCCCGCGAACCCCGTGCACATCCTCACGGTGCGGGGCCTGGGCTACAAGTTCGAGGTCTGAGGCCCTGCCTCCGGTCAGCCGAGGATGCTGCCGTTGTGCCCGGTCGCTGCGAGCACCGGCACGGTGACGATGTTCTGGCCGGCCTCCTCCGTGGAGACGGCGAGGGAGATCGTGTCGCCGGGCGCCGCGGGGAAGCTGTCGATCTCGACCAGGGAGGTGGCGTCCGACAGGGCGTTGCCCGAGGTCGCCGGCACGGCTGCGGTGGCGGTCGCCGAGGCTCCCTCGACGGCGAAGGTGACGTCGACGGCCGAGGTGCCGTTGTTCACGGCCTGGCCGATGAGCACTCCCGTACCGCCCTCCTCCTCGAGGACGAAGGCGAGGTTCCGCAGCTCGAGGCCGGGGATCGACAGGCGCACCCCATCGGCGGCGGGGTAGTCGTAGTCGGTCTGGGTCGGGGAGAAGACCGCACACCCCGACGCGATGAGGGTGGCCGCCAGCAGGGCGGTGGCGCGCAGGGCGAGGGCGGCTCGTGTCGTCACGCGGCAAGGATATCCATGAGTCGGTGCACCACGTCCAACCAGGCGTGCAGGCCGCGCGCGATGCATGCCGACGGCCATTCTGTCAAGACCTGTTTTCGCCCCTGTGGACCCCCGTCCTGGCCCCTGACCTGCGCAAACAGGGTGACGCCCCATTTCTGCGACACGCCGGTGCGTGTTATCCTGAGTACCGCGAAAGGGGCCAACAACACATGGTTTTCAAGGTCGGCGAAACGGTCGTGTATCCCCACCACGGGGCAGCACGCATCGAAGAGATCAAGACTCGTACGATCCGCGGAGAGGAGAAGCTGTACCTCAAGCTCAAGGTCGCC
>DATIAB010000267.1:0-7323 GCA_035458265.1 Ornithinibacter sp.
GCCATGCCGAACGACTCCTTGTACTGGCGCCCGGCCTCGTCGGTGTAGAGGTCGCCGGGCGACTCGAGCGTGCCGGCGAACCACGAGCCGATCATGACGTTCGACGCCCCGGCGGCCAGGGCCAGCGCCACGTCACGCGGATGCCGGACGCCCCCGTCCGCCCACACGTGGGCTCCCAGCTCGCGGGCAGCGGTGGCGCACTCGAGCACCGCGGAGAACTGGGGGCGACCGACGGCGGTCATCATGCGGGTGGTGCACATGGCGCCCGGGCCGACGCCGACCTTGACGATGTCGGCACCGGCCTCGATGAGGTCGCGGGTGCCCTGCGCCGAGACGACGTTGCCGGCGACGACGGGCACGCCCGGGTCGAGGGCCCGCACCGCCCGCAGCGCGTCGATCATCTTCTCCTGGTGGCCGTGGGCGGTGTCGATGACGAGGGTGTCGGCCCCGGCATCCAGCAGGTCCCCGACCTTGGCGGCGACGTCACCGTTGATGCCCACCGCGGCCGCGATCCGAAGCCGGCCGTCGTCGTCGGTCGCGGGGGAGTAGAGGTGCGCGCGCAGGGCGCCGGCCCGGGTGAGGATGCCGACGAGCCGGCCGTCGGGCGACACGACGGGGGCCAGCCGCCGGCGCGCGTGCGACAGGGTGTCGAAGGCGGACTCGACATCCACCCCGTCGTCGAGCGAGACCATGTCGCGCACCATGACGTCCTCGAGCTGGGTGAACCGGTCGACTCCCGTGAGGTCGGTCTCGGTGACGATGCCGACCGGGCGCTCGCCGACGGTGACGAGCGCCGCCCCGTGGGCCCGCTTGTGCAGCAGGACCAGCGCCTCGCCCACGGTGGTCGTCGGGTGGAGGGTGATCGGGGTGTCGTACACGAGGTGGCGCGACTTCTGCCACGCGATGACGTCGCGCACGATCTCGGCCGGGATGTCCTGCGGAATGACGGTCAGGGCCCCGCGGCGGGCCGTGGTCTCGGCCATGCGGCGCCCGGCGATCGCCGTCATGTTGGCGACGACGAGGGGGATCGTCGTGCCCGTGCCGTCGACCGAGGCCAGGTCGACGTCGAGCCGGCTGGTCACCGACGACCGGTTCGGCACCATGAAGACGTCGTCGTAGGTGAGGTCGTGCTGGGGCTGGAGATCGTTGAGGAACCGCACCTGCCCAGCCTAGGCGGGCGGATGCCGGGGAGCGTGCCGGGAGCGTGCGGTGAGCGTGCGGTGAGCGCCGGCATCCGCCTTCTGGGCCACCTCTCGGGTAGCGCGTGACCTACCGCCTGGTACGTGCTGTCGTGGCATCACTTACCAGGCGGTAACCCACGCCGAGCCTGATCGTGTCCCTCGGGACCGGCATCCGGGCCCGATGAGGCAGGATCGGCGCGTGAGCCTCATGGTCGCCTCGCCCGCCGACGCCGCCCGCCGCACCGGGCTGCGGCGGATGCGCCTCGTCGCGATCGGGCTGCTCCTGTTCGCGGCCGTGGTCTTCCTCGCGACCCTGCGCCTGGACCACGACGGCGTCTGGGGCTACGTCAACACCGCCGCCGAGGCCGCGATGGTCGGGGCGCTCGCGGACTGGTTCGCCGTGACGGCGCTGTTCCGGCATCCGCTCGGCCTCCCCATCCCGCACACGGCGATCATCCCCAAGCGCAAGAACGAGATCGGCCGCAACCTGCAGGAGTTCGTCACCGAGAACTTCCTCACGGAGGAGATCGCGCGCGAGCGCCTCGCGACCGCCCGGGTCGGCGAGCGTGTCGGGCAGTGGCTCCGGATGCCGCTGAACCGCCGCCGCGTGATGGCCGAGGCCGTGCGGGTCGGGCGGGCAGGGCTCGGGCGGCTCTCCGACGACGAGGTGCGCGCGCTCGTCAAGGACTTCCTCGTGCCGCGGCTGGTCAAGGAGCCCGTCGCGCCGATCGCCGGAGCCCTGCTCGAGGGGGTCGTCGAGCAGCAGACTCACCACGGCCTGGTCGACCTCGCCCTGGAGCACCTGCGGGAGTGGCTCGGCGAGAACCCCGGCACCTACGCCGCCGTGCTCGGGGAGCGCGCCCCGTGGTGGTCCCCGCCGTGGGTCGACGACAAGGTCATCGGCTGGACCTACCAGCAGGTGCTCGCGTGGCTCCAGGACATCCAGGACGACCCGCGCCACCCCGCCCGCCAGGCCTTCGACGACCTGCTGACGCGACTGGCCGCCGACCTCCAGACCGACCCCGAGGTGATGGAGCGGGCGGAAGCCCTCAAGGTGCTGCTGCTCACCCACCCGCAGGTGCCCGAGACCGCGCTCGGGCTGTGGCAGTCGTTCCGTGCGGCGCTCACGACCGCCATGGACGACGAGACGTCGTACTTCCACACCCGTGGCGACGAGCTGCTCGAGCACCTCGGCACGCACCTCGTCGAGGACGAGGTGTGGCGGGGCCGGCTCGAGGCCAGGCTCGGGGAAGCGGTGTCGTTCTTCGTCAACACGTACGGCAGCGAGCTCGCCGAGGTCATCTCGGTGACCGTGGACCGCTGGGACGGCAAGGAGGCGGCCGAACGCATCGAGCTGCACGTCGGGCGGGACCTGCAGTTCATCCGGATCAACGGCACGATCGTCGGCGCGCTCGCGGGCCTGGTGATCCACGGCGTCGCCCAGGCCCTCGGCTGAGCGTCCCGGAATCGACCAATAGGTCACTCTGGGGACGGGCTCCAGTGGGCCGGGTGTCCCTGGAGTGACCTATTGGTCGATGGGGGGACTGTGGTGCTCGGGTCAGGCGGTGGCGGTGGCGGTTGCGGTCGCGGCCGGGGCGGCGTCCTCGCGCTGGCTGCGCCGGTCACGGGCCGTGGAGGTCAGCTCGGCGACCGCTCCGATGAGGTCGGCCCCGAGGTGGTGCACCCCGACCTCCTCGAGAACTCGCGGCGTGGCACCGCGACCGGCGAGCCACACCGGGTGGTCCTCGCCGAGCCGGCGCAGCGCGGTGGCGTGGGCCCGGAACCCGGACGGCCGACGGCACGCCAGCACCACGGCATCCGCCTGCGTGAGGCGGGCGGCGGCGGCGAGCGAGTGCACGGGGGTGTCCGGGCCGAGGTAGCGGATGCGCCAGCCGGTGCGGCCGAGCAGCACCCCGAAGCTGAGCAGCACGATGTCGTGGAACTCACCGGGTGGGCACGCGAGCACGGCGACCGGGCCGCTGCCGACACCCCAGGTCAGCGACATCGCCCCGAGGCGGCGCCGCACGAGGCTGCTCGCGAAGTGCTCCTGGGCGATGCCGATGCGCCCGAGCTCCCACAGCTCGCCGACCCGCACGAACAGCGGCAGCAGGACGTCGATGATGGCGCTCTCGACCGACCGCTCACCGAAGGCGACGTCGAGCACGGCGTGGGCGCGGTCCTCGTCGAGCGCGGTGACCGCGTCGAGCAGCTGGGAGACGAGCGACGGGGGGTCCGCGCGCAGGCCCGGTGAGCCGCTGTGCCCCGGGCCGTCATCGGATGCCGTGCCGGTCGCCCCCGCACGGCCGGCGCTCGCACCGAAGGCGGACCCGTCCCCGCGGCCGGAGCCGGTGCCGGAGCCGGAGTGGCCGTTCGAGCCGAGACCCTCCGAGTCCAGGTCTCCGGAGCGCTCGGAGTCGAGCACCCTGCGGGAGGCCTCGACGGCGCTGACCCCCTGGTCGCGCAGGGCGATGACCGCCCGCACCCGGCGCTCGTCCTCGTGGCCGTACAGGCGGTAGCCGCCGGCCGATCGCTGGGGCCGCAGCAGCCCGTAACGGCTCTCCCACGCCCTCAGGACATGGGTGCTGACGCCCACCTTGGCGGCAAGCTCTCCAATCCGCATCGTCGGCGGCACCGAACTCCTCACGAGCGCCACCGTAGACCTGCTTCCCACTTTTGACAAACACTCGACACAACCTTAGTCAAACATTTGACAACCCAGTTCGGAGCGACCTAGCGTCATGGACATGACCCCTGATCGGATCGCCGTCGTGGGGGCGGGCGTCTCCGGTCTCACCGCGGCACACCTGCTCTCGCGCCAGCACGACGTCACCCTGTTCGAGGCCGAGCCCCGGCTGGGAGGCCACGCGCACACGCACACGGTCGAGACGGCATCCGGGCCCCTGCGGGTCGACAGCGGGTTCATCGTCCACAACGACCGTACCTACCCCATGCTGCGGCGGCTGTTCGCCGAGCTGGGTGTCGAGGCGCGCGACACCGAGATGTCGATGAGCATCCGCGACGAGGCGAGTGGCACCGAGTACGCCGGTGGCCGTGGCATCAAGGGCTTCGTCGCCCGCCCCCGCCAGCTCCTGGACCGCGACTTCGTCGCGATGCTGCGCTCGGTCACCCGCTTCCACGCCCTCGCCCGCACCTTCCTCGAGCAGACCGACGACGAGGACACGACGACGTACGGCGAGTTCATCCGCGACGCCGGCTTCACCGAGTCGTTCACCCGCCTGTATGCCGTTCCGCTGGTCGCCTGCGTCTGGTCCAGTGGCAGCGAGGATGCGATGGGCTACCCCGCGCGCTACCTCTTCCGCTTCCTCGAGCACCACGGGATGCTCTCGGTCGGGGACTCGCCCCGGTGGATGACCGTCGTCGGCGGCTCCCGCACCTACGTCGACGCCATCGCTGCGCGGCTGCCGGCCGTTCGATCCGGCGACCCCGTCACTGCGGTGTCCCGCACCCTCGACGGCATCGAGCTGCGCACCCGGTCGGGCCGCACCGAGCAGGTGGACCGGATCGTCCTCGCCCTGCACGCCGACGACGCGCTCGGCATCCTCACCGACGCCACCCCCACCGAGAAGGAGGTGCTCGGCGCGTTCCGCTACTCCCAGAACGAGACCGTGCTCCACCGCGACGGGTCGCTGATGCCGCGTGCCCGCCTCGCCCGCTCGTCGTGGAACTACCTCGTCGGCACCGACCCGACGCAGGGCGCGGTCGTCACGTACTGGATGAACCGCCTCCAGGGACTGCCGCGCGACGAGCCGTTCTACGTCACGCTCAACGCCACGGACCGCATCGACCCGGCGAAGGTCGTCGCGACGATGCAGTACCGGCACCCCCTCTACGACGTGGATGCCGTGCGCGCGCAACGTCGCCTGCCCGACCTCGCCACCGAGCGCACCGCCTTCGCCGGGGCGTACCACGGCTGGGGTTTCCACGAGGACGGCTGCCGCTCGGGCGTCGAGGCCGCGGCCGCGTTCGGGGTGCACTGGTGACCACCGTCGCCGACATGCCCACCCTGCCCGCTGTCGTCGTCGGGTCGGTCCACCACACCCGCCACCGGCCGCTCGAGCACGCCTTCACCCACCGGCACTACCACTGGCTCGTCGACCTCGACGCGATGCCGAGGCTGCCGCGATGGCTGCGCCCGTTCGCCCGGTTCCGCGGCGAGGACCACCTCGTGGGCAACCCCGGGATCGGAGCCCTGAAGGCCAACGTCCTGCGGGTGCTGGAGCGCGACGGTGTGGACACCTCCGACGTCACCCGGGTCGTCATGCTCGCGCACGCCCGGGTGCTCGGGCACGCCTTCGACCCGATGACCGCGTTCTGGTGCTTCGCCGCCGACGGCACCCTGGCCGCGGTGCTCGTCGAGGTGCACAACACCTACGGCGGCCGGCACGCGTACGTGCTGCGGCCCGACGCCACCGGCCGCGCCACCACCGAGAAGGGCTTCCACGTCTCGCCGTTCAACGACGTCGAGGGTGACTACGCCATCCGGTTCCACCTCTCGCCCCGTCGCGTCGCCGTCTCCATCCGCCTGCTCGTCGGGGGTGAACCTCTCGTGACCGCAACCCTGAGCGGGGCGCCGCGACCGGCATCCGCGCCTGTCCTCGTGCGCACGGTGGCCCGCCACCCCCTGATGACCCAGCGCGTGAGCGCCCTGATCCGGGTGCACGGCATCTGGCTCTGGCTGCGCCGCCTGCCCGTGCGCCCCCGACCTGTTCCGTTTCTGGAGAGTGTGAGATGACCGCCGACGCCCCCCGCCTGCAGTTCGGCTCTGCCGCACCGTCCCTCCCGTCGGGGCTCAACGTCTCGCGGGTGCTGACCCGCGGCGCGGTCGCCAAGCGTGTCGTCCACGCCACCGTCGCGGGGATGCCGGTGCGTCTGCGCTACCCCGACGGCACCGAGGTGGGCGGCGGCGACGCGGACTCGCCGGTGCTGGAGGTCGCGCGCCCCCACGCCCTCTACCGCCGACTCGAGGCGCACCCGAAGATCGGCCTCGGTGAGGCCTACATGGCCGGCGACTGGCGGGTCGCGCCCGGCACCGACCTCGCGGTAGCGCTGATGCCGTTCGCGGCGAGGATGGGGCAGCTCGTCCCCAAGCCGCTGCTCTCGATGCGTGGTGTGGTCGACCGCGCCATCCCGAGGCACCAGCGCAACACGCTCGAGGGCTCGCGCAGCAACATCAGTGCCCACTACGACCTCAGCAACGACCTCTTCGCGGCCTTCCTCGACCCCTCGATGTCGTACAGCTCGGCCCTGTTCGACCCGAGCCGACCCCTGGCCGAGCAGGACCTCCACGAGGCGCAGCTGCGCAAGGTCGACGGCATCCTCGATGCCGCGGGGGTGCGGGCCGGCAGTCGGGTGCTCGAGATCGGCACCGGCTGGGGCGAGCTCGCGATCCGCGCCGCCCTGCGCGGGGCCACGGTCACGTCGGTGACGCTGTCGGCCGAGCAGCGCGACCTCGCCCTCGAGCGGATCGCGGATGCCGGTGTCGGCCACCTCGTGGAGGTGCGCCTGCAGGACTACCGCGAGGTGGCCGGCCGGTTCGACGCCGTGGTCAGCGTCGAGATGATCGAGGCCGTCGGGGAGGAGTACTGGCAGACCTACTTCCGCCAGATCGACTCGCTCCTCGCGCCCGGGGGTGCCGTCGCGATCCAGGCGATCGTCATGGAGCACCACCGGCTCATCGCGACCAAGGGCTCGTTCGGCTGGATCCAGAAGTACATCTTCCCCGGCGGCCTGATCCCCTCCCTCCAGGCCATCCGCGAGGTCACGCGAGACACCACCGACCTGCGGGTCGAGCGCGTGCACGCCTTCGGGGGTGACTACGCCGAGACGCTGCGCCGCTGGCGGCAGACCTTCCTCGACCAGTGGCCGGACATCCACGCCCAGGGGTTCGACGAGACCTTCCGGCGGATGTGGGAGTTCTACCTCGCCTACTGTGAGGCGGGGTTCGCGACGCACTACCTGGACGTCGCACAGATCCGACTGACGAGGAGGACGGCCCAGTGAGCACGACGATCGAGCGCACCGTGACGACGACGACGAGCCCGGAGAGGGTGTTCGCCTACCTCGTCGACTTCCGCAACGCCGAGCACTGGGACTCGGGCACCAGGTCCTGCGAGCTCGTCTC
>DATIAB010000268.1:0-5302 GCA_035458265.1 Ornithinibacter sp.
TGCTCGTCGTGCTCGTATCGGGCCCGGACTCGATCAGGGTCTGCGGCGCCGTGACATCCGCCGGAGCCACCACACTCCAGGTGTGCACCGCCGGGCTCGCATCGGTGTTGCCCGCACCATCGGTGGCACGCACCGCGAACTCGTGCCCACCCAGCCCAAGCCCGGCCACCACGAACGGTGAGGTGCACGGTGCGTACGCCGCGCCGTCGACCGAGCACTCGAACGTCGCCACCTCATCCGCGGAGAACACCAAGGTGGCGCTCGTGCTCGTCGTGCTCGTATCGGGCCCGGACTCGATCAGGGTCTGCGGCGCCGTGACATCCGCCGGAGCCACCACACTCCAGGTGTGCACCGCCGGGCTCGCATCGGTGTTGCCCGCACCGTCGGTGGCACGCACGGCGAAGTCGTGCGCACCCAGCCCAAGCCCGGCCACCACGAAGGGTGAGGTGCACGGTGCGTACGCCCCGCCGTCCAGCGAGCACTCGAACGTCGCCGCCTCATCCGCGGAGAACACCAACGACGCGATAGTGCTCGACGTGCTCGTATCGGGCCCGGACTCGATCAGGGTCTGCGGTGCCGTCAGGTCGATCGTCCAGGTGTGGACAGCAGCCGTCGGGTCGGTGTTGCCCAGCTCGTCCGTGGCCGTGACGCGCAGCTCGTGCGAGCCCTCGTCCAGCCCCGAGTACTCCAGGGGAGACGCACACGGCTCGTCCTCGGAGTCGTCGAGCGAGCACACGAAAGTCGTGGACGGTTCGTCGGCAGAGAAGGTGAACGTGGCGATGTCGCTGGAGGTGGAAGCATCCGGACCATCGTCGATGGTCGTCTCCGGGGGTGTCACGTCGAGGGGTCCACACGGGACGCCCTGACACTGACGGGTCTGGAGATTGCCCTCCGCCATGTTCCTGGCAGCGTCATTGACGCCGCTCGCACTGATGCCCCACCCGCGGTTGCGGAGTGCCACATTGGCCGTGAGGGTATGGCCACCCTTGGCGACCGTGATGCCGTCGGCACCGTTGTCGTTGGCAGTGTTGCGGTACAGCTCGTTCCCGGACGCAAGCGGTGCCTCGTCCGACAGGTAGATCCCTTGGGCACCATTGCCGTTGGCGGTGTTCAGCACCAGCCGGTTGGCGAAGGAGTCCACTCCGAGCTCGATCCCGATCCCGCTTCCGCCACTCGCGTCGTTGGCCTCGATGAGGTTGCGGCTGGACCCGTCGACCTGGAGGCCGCCCGGGTTGTCGCGCACCACGTTTCCGCGCACCACCCCGTCGTTCGCCGTGTCGAGCCCGATGCCGCTGTCGGACATACCGGTCGATGTGTTCGACACCAGCTCGTTGCCGTCGGACTCGCTGACGAGGATGCCGGTGTCACCGCTCCGGGTGAGGACGCTGCCCTCGACCCGGTTGCCGTGAGAGCCGTGGTGGATCTCGATGGCACCGTCGCTCGTGTCAGCCACGACGTTCCCGACGAGCACGTTGTCGCCGGATGCGTCGAGCTCGATGCCCAGGTCACCACCCCCGATGATGTGGTTGCCTTCCAGACGGTTCGAGTCCGCAGTTCGCAGGAGCAGCGCAGCACCCCCGTTGCGGGTCAGGGTGTTTCCCCTGACCACCGTGCCCCTGGTCCCACTGACGAGCAGGATTCCGCCACCGTTCTCCTCCACCGTGTTTCCGCTGATCACGTTGCCACCCAGAAGGGCCCCCGCATCGAACAGCTCGATCCCCGCCACCTCGTTCTGCCGGATCGAGAGATCGGAAACCACACCCAGCCGGGTCTCCTCGAGCAGCTCGACACCGCGGTCGAACTCCTGGATGGTGCCGTTGCGGATGGTGACCGACCCGAAGCCCTCGTTGCGCACCCCGGTTCCGAGAGCGACACCGTCGATCGTGTGGCTCCCCAGGTCCAGGATGACGCGATCCGCGCCGATCACGAGCCCGTCCCCAGGACAGTTCAGGAGGTCGTTGGTCACCAGGGTGCTCTCGGTGACCAGCTGGCCGCACCTCACGGACCGCGGCTGAGGCGGCGCCGGCGGGGCCGGGTCACCGCTCGGGGGTGCGGCGATGCGGATCACCAGCTGGGGCGGGTTCTCGCCCTTCTCGCGCGCGTAGAACCCGTGCTTGCCCGCCGCGTCCGTGGCCTCGGCTGCGTCGCGCACCAGGAACCCGTGGTTGGACCCGGCGATCATCGACGGCACGAATGCCGTGACGTTCCACTGCATGTACCCATCTCGCGACCACGCCCCGGCGGGGGCGCCCGTCGCTGCGGGCTGGCTGTCCCACGTCACCACGCTCTCCGACCAGGTGGACGCGAGCGGCAGCGCCTCCACCCGCGCCCCGTCCGTGCCCGAGTCCGCGTACATCCGCAGCCTCGCCAGCTCGACCACGCACCCTTGCGGCACTCCCGCGGGCAGGGCAAACCTCACGAGGGAGCGGGTCGTTCCACTGACGCTCAGCACCGCGTCCGAGCCCTTGTTGGACTGGGTGCTGTTCGCGTCGACCCACGCATCGGCGGACACGTTGCTCACCACCGTGGTGGCAACGCAGCCGTCAACGGCAGCCTTGGCGGAGGGAATGAGCAACATCGCCGCGATGATGCTCGCGACGAGCGCGACCGACCATCGGCGACCGTGGGCCATGAGTTCCATGTCCCCAGCGTGGAACCGCCAGATAAAGAGGGCGTCAGCCCACGGTTAGGGTTCGCTCATGTGCAGGTCAGCGGAAGGCTGACTCCCCCGTGAGCGCCTGGCCGAGGACGAGCGTGTGCATCTCGACGGTCCCCTCGTAGGTGAGCACCGACTCGAGGTTGTTCGCGTGCCGCAGCACCGGGTACTCCCCGCTCACCCCGTTGGCGCCGAGGATGGTGCGGGCCGTGCGGCAGATCTCGATGGACTTGGTGATGTTGTTGTACTTGCCGACCGACACCTGCTCGGGGCGCAGCCCGACGCTGTCCTTGCGCCGCCCGAGGTGCAGGGCGAGAAGCTGTCCGAGCTGCAGCTCGGTCGCCATGTTCGCGAGCTTGGCCTGGGTGAGCTGGAACCCGGCAATCGGACGGCCGAACTGGATGCGCTCCATCGAGTAGCGGCGTGCGGCATCCAGGGAGGACCGCGCGGCACCGAGCGCGCCCCAGACGATGCCGTAGCGCGCCTCGGAGAGGCACGCGAGCGGACCCTTGAGCCCCGCGACGTCGGGGAACACGGCATCCGCGGGGAGCCGGAGGTTCTCGAAGGTGAGCTCGGAGGTCACCGAGGCGCGCAGCGACATCTTGTGCGTGATCTTGTGGGCAGCGAATCCCGCGGTGTCCGTGGGCACCACGAAGCCGCGGATGCCGCCGTGCTCATCCCCGGCATTCGCCCAGACGACGGCGACGTCGGCGATCGAGCCGTTCGTGATCCACATCTTCGAGCCGTTCAGCACCCAGTCGTCGCCATCCTTGCGGGCACGGGTGCGCATCGAGGCGGGGTCGGAGCCGTGGTCGGGCTCGGTCAGCCCGAAGCAGCCGATGGCCTCGCCGGCCGCCATCCGCGGCAGCCACTGCTGCTTGTGCTCCTCGGTGCCGAAGCGCCAGATCGCGAACATCGCGAGGCTGCCCTGCACGGACACCAACGACCGGATGCCGGAGTCGCTCGCCTCGAGCTCCAGGCACGCCAGGCCGTAGTCGACCGCCGACATCCCGGCGCATCCGTAGCCCTCGAGGTGCATGCCGAGCAGGCCGACCTTGCCGAACTCGAGGGCGAGGTCGCGCGCAGGCAGGTCGCCGTCCTCGTACCACTGCATGACGTGCGGGTCGACGACGTCGGCGCACACCTGGCGGGTGGCCGCCCGGATCGCCTTCTCCTCGTCGGACAGCTGGCTGTCGAGGTCGATGAGGTCGAGCGGGTCGGACGGGCGCTTCGGCATCGACGATGAGGCACTCATGACGGCATCCTCTCACCCGACTGATTGCGATCCACCCACCCTTTCTTGGTCAGGATCGCCCCGGAGAAGTGGGTGGATCGCAATCAGTCGGGGGCTAGGGGCGGGCGGAGGCGGCGCCGAGCAGCGCGGCGAGCCCCAGCGCACTGCGCGGATCGTAGGCCGAGCGCCACAGCCCGCCGTGGGCCGCGGCATACGCCTCGTCCTGCCACGGGTGCTCCTGGGGTGGTGACCCGACCGTCAGGTCGTGCACGAGCAGCGCCGCCATCAGGGTGTTCGCGGTGCCGGGCTCGAAGACCTCGACGCCGAAGCGGTGGGCACCGGCATAGGCGGCGGCCAGCGCCCGGTTCTTCACGACCGACCGCGTGCGCGTGGGCGGGGCGATCTTGAAGGAGACCGTGGCCCCCTGGGCGCGGGCCGACGTCGCCCGCCACCGCTGGACGCGCTTGGCGAGCAGGTAGTTCGGGCCCTGCTGGAGCACGACGGAGTCGTTGATCCCGGGGTTCTCCCCGGGCTGGTAGTTGCGGCGCAGCAGGCGCCCACCCGACAACGTGCGCAGCGGCACGCGCAGCACCTTCGACGTCCGGCGCTCGGCGTACGCGCGGGTCGAGGCGTCGACGGCCTCACCGGGGACGGCGAAGACGTCCGTAGGCGTCGCGAGGAAGGACAGGGCCGTGTCGGGTCTGGCCAGTTGGACGATGCGGGTCATCGCGTCGACGGCGGTGCTGACCCGCACGTTCGTCGCGCCGTCGGCGTACACGTAGTTGCCCAGCACCAGCTGCCCGGGCAGCCCACACACCCAGCCGGTGGCGGTCGGCAGGCCGCCGATGAGGTCGACGCCCGCCCGCTCCGCCAGCGGCGAGGACCCGGGCGTGGCCGGCACGAGCACCCGACCCGCACTGGATGCCGTGTCGTCGAGCAGGCGTGTCCACAGCTCGGGGCGGGGCAGGTCGACCGCCGCGACCGTGGCGCCCCACCGCAACAGCGAGCGCAACGGCCCCATCTCGGCGGCCGCTCCGAGCACCACGACGGTGCGCCCCTCGAGCCGCAACCAGTCGGGGTTGTCGAGGACGGCCCCCACGGCTTCGCGCAGACTCGGCTCGACGACCCCGTCGGCCACCCAGGCGTCGAGGCGGCGGCGTAGGTCATCGCCGGCCAGGCGGGCCCCGCGATAGGGAAGGGTCAGTGCGGTGTCCGGTTCGCCGACACCGCCGTGGCTCTCGGTCGTGAGGTTGTCGGCCGGGCTCCCGACAACGCCACCCAGGGCGGCGTCGAGGCGACACTCACTGCCATCGGGGTCCCGCCAGCGCATGCGCTCGTGCACCGAGGCGAGCCCCGCGTCGGCGATCGAGACGGCATCCTGTGGTGTGGCCAACCCCGCCTCGACGAGCCGG
>DATIAB010000269.1:0-7316 GCA_035458265.1 Ornithinibacter sp.
CCCGTCCGGATGCCGGGCGAGCAGCTCGCGCGGCCCCTCGAGGTCCTCGCCCAGGGTCATGATGCGGTCCTCGACGTAGCCGTCCTTGCGGTGCTGGGCCATGCCGATCGTCGCGACGAGCCCGTTGCACAGGCACTTGCGACCGACGGTGTCCTCGAGCGTGCCGCCCTTCTTCTCGAACATGTGCACCGGTTCGGCCGCACAGCGATAGCCGATGCTGCCGTCCTCGCGCTGGTAGGCCTGACGCAGGTAGGACAGGTCGCACAGCCGGGGGCGGGCGTCGTACACCGACTCCTGGCTCACGGTGCCGTCGACCGAGATCACCTTGAACGGGAAGCCCGTCGGGCTGGCCCTGGGGTCGTTGCGCACGACCAGCACGTCGCGCCGCAGCCGTTCGAGGATCAGCGCGCGCGCTTCCGGTGGCAGCCCGGAGTCGGACGACATGGCGAAGACCGTGCCGACCTGCACGCCCTCGGCTCCCGCGGCCACGGCGGAGGCGACGCGCTCGGACGTGCCGTAGGCGCCGGCCATCCAGAAGGGCAGCCCGATGGCCGCCATCTTGGAGAGGTCGGCCTCGTCGCGGTCGCCGTAGATCGGCGAGCCGTTCTCGTCGAGCATCATCTTGCCGCGCGGCGGCGCAGAGTGCCCGCCCGCCGGGGGCCGCTCGACGATGAAGCCGTCGGGACGGATCTCGGGGTCGCGGTGCAGGTACGAGGCGAGCTGGTCGAGGGAGACGATCGCCAGGAACTTCGGCCTGGTCAGCGCCGGCAGCTCGTCGCCGAGCAGCGCCACGGGGTCGGCCTCGACGTAGTGGTGCTCCGTGCCACCCGAGACGTCGACGGGGATCCGCCCGACCTGGCCGGACGACAGTGCCCGCAGCAGCTGGGGGATCTCGCGAGGGATGCCGGCGCCCATGAGCACGTAGTCGACGCCCGCGAGCATCGCGCCGAGGATCGCGGTCGGGGTCGCCATCTGGATCTTCTCGAGGCAGTTGGTGCCGACGACGCCGTCGTGGCCCTCCTTGGCCAGCCAGACCTCGGCGAAGTTGCCGACGAGGGCGAGCTCCTGGGCCACCACCGAGGTGTCGATGGTCAGCTTCGGCAGGGGCTTGTACGGCGCATCCGGATGCCGTCCGCCCTCGATGAAGTACTTCGAGAGCACCCGCTGTGCCATGGCCGGGCTCGGGAAGTGCTCGAGAGCCCGGCGGTAGTGCCCCCCCACGTCGCCGTCCTGGAGGCGTCGGGCGATCACGGCATCCATCGCTGTTCCGGAGATGACGCCGAGGTGGCCGGCGCGCGAGACGGCGCGAGCGAGGTTCCAGCCCGAGACGGCGACGCCCATGCCGCCCTGGATGATGGCGGGGTGGGGCCGCTCCGGTCGCGGGGCCGTGTCGGCGCCGGTCAGCGGGGCGGGGGCGGGGTCGGTCACGAGAGAGGCCATGGGGCGGCTCACCTTCGGTCGTCAAGGGGGTCCTGCGTCGTCGCAGGTTTCGCATCCGTAACCTACGGTACCGTAAGTTACGCCGCAGGGATGATTCGGACCGGCTCGCCCGGGCGCAGCTGGGCCGCGCGGTCGACCGCGGATGCCGTCAGCACCGCCACGACGGGGTAGCCGCCGGTCACGGGGTGGTCGGCGAGGAAGACCACCGGCTCACCACCGGGAGGCAGCTGCACCGCACCGCGCACGAGGCCCTCACTCGGCAGCTCGACGTCACGCCACGCAGCGGCGCGCTGGACGCGAGATCCGCAGAGCCGCAACCCGATCCGGTCGCTCTGCCCGGCCACCTGCCACGCCGACGTCAACAGGCCCCCGAGCCCGCCGCCCCACCCGCCGACCCAGTCCGATCGAGGCCCGGGCAGCACCTCCAGCACCGTCGGCGAGCTCGGGTCTGCGACGCCCGCGGACCCGTGACTCGGGTGGGCGACGTGGTCGACCTCGGGAAATGTCCCGCCCGGATCGCCGAGCGGAAGCAGGTCACCGACGTGTACCGGCGGCGGGCCGACACCGGACAAGGTGTCCGTCGACCGTGAGCCCAGCACCGGCTCGACCGCGATCCCACCGCGCACCGTGAGGTAGGTGCGCACGCCCGCGGACGGCATCCCCAGGGTGAGCACCGAGCCGTCGGCCAGCTCGATGAGGCTGGCGTGCCCGACCGGACGACCGTTCACCGTGGCCGGGGCGGCTGCGCCGGTCAGTGCCGCCGTGACCCGGCCGCGGGCACGGACCGACAGCCCACCGAGCAGGATTTCGAGGGCGGCCAGGCCCTCTGCGTGACCGACGAGCCGGGCGCCGAGCCGGTAGGACGAGCGGTCGGCGGCCCCCGACGGTCCGACCCCGACGGCTGCGTGCCCGGGGCGGCCCTCGTCCTCGATGAGGACGAGCGGGCCGGTGGCGAGGACCTCCAGGGCAGGGGTCACGGCGTCTGCCCCGGCTCGAGGGTGGCGGCGACATCGACGAAGCGGACGGTCGAGCCCGGGGTGAGGAGCGCGGGCGGGACGCGGTCGGGGTCCCAGAGCACGGCATCCGTGGTGCCGATCAGCTGCCAGCCCCCGGGGGAGGCGCGCGGGTAGACGCCGGTGAACTCCCCGGCGAGGGCAACCGATCCGGCGGGCACGGTCGGGCGCGGTGACCGCCGCCGCGGGACGCGCAGACGCGGGTCGCCCCCGACGAGGTAGCCGAACCCGGGCACGAACCCGCCGAACGCCACCCGCCACGGCATCCTCGTGTGGGCGAGCGCGACCTCGGCGGGCGTCAGACCGGTGAGGCCGGCGACCTCGTCGAGGTCGGCACCGTTGTAGCGCACCCCGATCTCGACCTCGCGCGGGCCGTGGCCCGTCCCCACGCCGTGCGGCCCCGGTCCCCGGACGTCGGAAGGGGTGAGGCCGCGGGCGGCCGCAGCGAGCGCCGACAGGTCGGTTCCGGGCCGGGCGAGGAGCAGGACCGTGCGGGCTGCGGGCACGACGTCCGTGACGGTCGCCCACGGGCCATCGCCGCGCTCGACCGCCTCCCGGAGGAGGGCATCGAGCGCCAGCACCTGGCCGAGGTCGGTGACCTCGAGCAGCACCGCGTGCGGCCCGGCGGGCAGCACCGTGGGCTCACCCGTCGGTGCGGGGGGCACCGTCTCGTTCACGGCGAGGCGACGACGAACGGGGTGACGGCGACCCCCGCCCGAGCGAGGGCCGAGCGGACCGCACGGGCCAGCGACACGGCATCCGGGGTGTCGCCGTGGGTGCACACCGTGCGTGCGGCGACGGGGACGACGGAGCCGTCGATCGCGACGACCTCCCCCGAGACGGCGAGGCGGACCACGCGCTCGGCGACCTCGCCGGGGTCGAGCACGAGCGAGCCGGGCTGCGAGCGGGGGACGAGGTTCCCGTCCGGCAGGTAGCCGCGGTCGGCGAAGGCCTCGCCCACGGTGGTGAGGCCACGCTCGTGCGCCACCCGCAGCAGCACCGAACCCGGCAGGCCGAGGAGGGGGAGGGTGTGGTCGTAGGCGGCCACGGCATCCACGATCGCCCGGGCCTGGGGCTCGTCGACGGCGGCCGTGGTGTAGAGCGCCCCGTGCGGCTTGACGTAGGCGACCCTCGTGCCGGCGACCCGGCACATCGCCTCGAGCGCGCCCAGCTGGTAGAGCACGTCTGCGGTGAGGTCGTCGGGGTCCATGTCGATGCGGCGGCGCCCGAACCCGGCGAGGTCGCGGTAACCGACCTGGGCTCCGACGACGACCCCGCGCTCGGCCGCGAGTGCCACGGTGCGTCGGATCGTGCGCGGGTCACCGGCGTGGAAGCCGCACGCGACGTTGGCGCTCGTGACGACGTCCAGCATCGCCTCGTCGTCCCCGAGCACCCAGGTGCCGAAGGACTCCCCGAGGTCGGCGTTGAGGTCGAGCCCTCCGGGGGCTCCGCCTCCGGAATGCGCCGACTGATCTGGTGCGGTCATGCACCGAACGCTATCCGGGCACGCAGCCCCAACCTCAGCTTTTCCTCCCCATGAGGGTTACGCGAGGTTCGCAAGGGATGACAACCCGTGCGAACCTCGACCTTCCCTCATGGGGAGGAAAAGTCGAGGGCCGGATCGGGCCGGGCCGGGGCGGGTTGCCCTGTAGGCATGACACGACCGCCGCCCGGTTGCCCGGACGGCGGTCGTGGAGGTGCCCCCTGAGGGGCAACAGGTGGAACGTCAGCCGATGACGGTGATGTTCGCGGCCTGGGGGCCCTTCGCGCCCTGCTGGGTCTCGTACTCGACCTTGGCGTTCTCGTCGAGCGAACGGTAGCCGTTCGAGTTGATCGCCGAGTAGTGGGCGAAGACGTCGGCGGAGCCGTCGTCGGGGGCGATGAAGCCGAAGCCCTTGTCGGCGTTGAACCACTTCACGGTGCCAGTAGCCATGGGAGGCCTACTTTCTGAGAGAGGAGCACCACCCGCTTGTCGGGGGACTCCGCGTTGGTGATGCCTGTAGTACCTCTGCTCAGAAAGTGCTCTGTCCCGGCGGGACGTTATGCCACTACTTCACAACGGAAAGCTCAACAACTGGTGACAACCCTACCGGTCCCGGGCCGGGTTCGCCGCATCTGCGTGCGCACTTCCCTGCGTCGGACTTCGTATGCTGGCCCCATGACCACCCAGACCGCCGCCGACGCCACCCACCTGACGGGTGCAACGGCATCCGCCAGACCCCCGCAGAAGGTGGGGCGGATCAAGGCGGCCTTCGACTCCGCCGCCGGGCTGCGTCGCGGCATGAACCTGTGGCCACCGTTCCTGCTCACCGGTATTCGCATCGACGAGGTCTCCGACGACTTCCGACTCGTGCGGGTGCGGCTGCGTCGCACGCGCCTCACGACGAACTACGTCGGCACCCAGTTCGGGGGCTCGCTGTTCGCCATGACCGACCCGTTCTGGATGATCATGATGCTGCGCAACCTCGGCCCCGGGTACGTCGTGTGGGACAAGGCCGGCGAGATCGAGTTCGTCTCCCCGGGCCGCACCGCGGTGACCGCGGAGTTCCGGCTGGCCCCCGACGCCGTGGATGAGGTGCGCGCGGCTGCGGATTCCGGGGCCAAGGTGCTGCGCTGGTTCGAGGTCGACGTCGTGGGCACCGACGGCGCGGTCGTCGCGCGCGTTCGCAAGCAGCTGTACGTGCGCCGGGCGCCCGCCTCGAGCGCTCGCCCCTGATCCCGAGGGCGTCGACGCGCCCCGATCGCTCCGCGCACCTACGCTGGCGGACATGAACACCCCGGATGCCGCTGAGACGCCCCTGCGCGCCGCCGACCACCCGCTCGCCGCAGCCACGTACGTGCAGCTCACGACATTTCGCCGCACCGGCGAGGGAGTGGCCACACCCGTGTGGTTCGCCCCGTCGGTCGACGACCCCACCCTGTTCGCCGTGATCTCCGTCGACGCCACCGGCAAGACCAAGCGCCTCGCGCACACCAAGCGCGTCGAGCTGCGGGCCTGCGACATTCGCGGCCGGGTCCAGGAGGGCACCCCGACCTACGCCGGCACCGCGAGGGTGGTCCGCAGCGCCGCGGGGGTGGGGCACGCCCGCCGCTCGGTCGTCGCGAAGTACGGCCTGCCCGCCAGGTTCTCCGACCTCGCCGACAGGGTCGGCACGCTGGTGGGGCTGCGCCGTGCCGCGCGCGCCGGCATCCTCGTGGCGGTCGAGCCGACGCCGATCAGCGGGGAGTGACCAGCCGCCCGAGCGCGAGCCGGGCCACGGGGGCATAGCCGAGGGCCACTGGCCACAGCGCGTGGGTCACGAGCCATGCCGTGCTGCCGAAGGGGTGCTCGGAGCCGGGCTCGGGCAGGTCGACCCCGTGGTCGAAGGAGAGACGGAGCGGCCCGCTGCGCACGCTCCACGACCAGGTGCGGGCCTCGTGGTCCACGGCGTCGATGCGGAAGACGGCGACGAGCCCGCCCACCCCGGTGACCCGCCCCGTCGTGCCCGGACGCACCACGGCATCCGGGTAGTCGACCTCTCGCAGGTGCGGGGACCAGGTCGGCCACCACGCGGGCTGGGTGTAGCGCTCCCAGACCGTCTCGGGGTCCAGGGCGCCCGCTGCCGACAGCCGGACGCTTCCGGCGGCCAGGGCAGTGAGCGCGCTCAGGTCCACGCACCCATTGTCCCCCGAGCGACCACGTGGTCGGTGGGTGGACGAGCGTGAGGCGTCGCGCCGTCGCGCGGGGTTCGACAGGGCGGATGCCGGTTCCCCCGGGAACTGGTCCGTGCGCGCCCGCACGGGTTAGCGTTGTGGGGTGAGCCTGCTGCGCACCGACCGGTCCTTCCGAGAGGAGGTGCGCCACCGCGTCCCGGTGCGCTACCTCCCGCAGACCACGCCCGACCACCTGCGAGGCACGTGGCGGGACGCCAAGCCCGTGAAGATCGACGCCTCCCTGGCCGCAGCCCTGCGCCGCCCGACCCACGGGTGGCTCGTCGCCGCGGCCTCCGTCGACGTCCCGGCCGACCGCACGCTCCTGCGCACGATCGCCGGGCGCGAGGTCGTGCTGTGGCGCGACACCGACGGCTCGGTGCTCGCCGGGCCGGGCGCGTGCCCCCACCTCGGCGCCCGACTCGAGGACTGCGACGTCGTCGACGGCACCGTCCTGTGTCGGTGGCACGGGATGCCGCTCGGGCGCGACACGCGTGCGCGCTGGGCCATGTATGCCTCGTACGACGACGGCGTGCTCGTCTGGGTCCGCCTCGGGCAGGTCGAGCCGGGCGAGCAGCCCACTGACACACCGGTGCTCGCGACCCGTCCCCCGCTGGGCGAGTCGATCGCATCGGTCATCTCGCTGCCCGTGACCTGCGAGCCGCGAGACATCATCGCCAACCGGCTCGACCCGTGGCACGGCGCCTGGCTGCACCCCTACGCCTTCAGCGACCTCGCCGTGGACGAGGCCGAGTCGACGCCGGACAAGCTCGTGCTCGACGTCGCCTACCGCCTGGGCCGCACCTTCGCGGTGCCGGTGCGGGCCGAGTTCACCTGCCCCGACTCGCACACGATCATCATGACCATCACCGACGGCGAGGGCAGCGGCAGTGTCGTCGAGACCCACGCGACGCCGCTCACCGGCCCGGGGAGGCACCCGGCACGCACCGTCATGACCGAGGCCGTCATCGCGACCTCCGAGCGCTTCGGCTTCAGGGTCGCCCGCGGCCTCGCACCCCTGGTCAAGGTGGGCATGAGGGCGTCAGCGACCCAGCTGTGGGCCGACGACCTCGTCTACGCGGCTCGCCTCTACGAGCTGCGCCGCGCCGCCGCCGAGCGCTGAGCGCTGAGCAGCCGCCCACCGCTGAGGCACGCAGCACTTCGGAGGCCACG
>DATIAB010000270.1:0-4630 GCA_035458265.1 Ornithinibacter sp.
ATGCGCCGCGGTGACCTTCTCGTCGTCGTCAACGCCGGGGACGAGGCTGCGACGACCGAGGTGGGGCAGCGCGAGGTGCTGTTCGAGACCCCGGCCGGGGTCGTCGTACGCGACGGGGTGCTGTCGGTGCCGGCGCACGCCGGAACCCTTCTCGGACCGGTCACAACTTTCTCCTGACCGCTCGCGTCTCCCTCGTGAACGGCCCGCACCCGGGCCCACACGACGGGGACAGAACCATGAACCGCATCACCGCACTCGCCGCCACCGTGGCCCTCGCCGCCGGCTCCCTGGCGCTCACCACGCCGACGCAGGCCGCGCCTGTCAAGGCCCGGACCTACAAGGTCACCGCCAAGGCCAACATCGACGTCGCCGTCGCCAAGGAGGACACCGTCAAGGTCAAGGGGCGCGTGACGCCCAAGGCCGCCGGCGAGAAGGTCGTCCTGCAGCAGCGGGTGGGCAACAAGAAGACGTGGCGGTCCACCGACACGGTCAAGATCAAGAAGAACGGCACCTACGTGCTGAAGGACAAGCCCACGACGCAGGGCCCGCGGGAGTACCGCGTCCTCAAGCCGGGCTCGCGGGGCATCAAGAAGGGCTACAGCAAGGCCCTGCCGGTCGAGGTCTACAAGTGGGAGAAGCTCGTCTTCCGCCCCAGCGGCCCCCGCGTGAACGTCGAGCCCGCGGGCGTCCTCATCGGCGCCGAGTACTTCGGCCAGAGCCTGGCGACCACGACCGCCGGGACGCCGTCCTCGGTGGAGTACACCCTGGGTCGCAAGTGCACCGACCTGCGCGCGACGTACGCCCTCACCGACAGCGCCGCCACCGGCTCCAGCGGTGCCGTGACGGTCAGCGCCGACGGCACCCCCCTGGCCGTGCACCCGCTGGCGGTCGGCACGGTCGTGGCCGACGAGGTCCTCGACGTCTCCGACGTCTTCCGCCTCAAGATCGACCTCTCCACCACCGCAACGCCCGCCGCCGTCGCCGCCGTCGCGACGCCGGAGGTGCTCTGCACGCGCTGACGCGCACCCGATCCGCAGCGGCGGGCACGACCGGAATCACAGGCCGGGAGTGCTCGCCGCTGCCGTTGTCACGCCTGCCGCTTTCGACACGTTTCCCGCGCGAGCCGTACTGTTGCTCCTTGTGGCAGGCATCGACTTCGACCAAGAGATCAAGCAGCTCCAGGCGACCATGAAGACCGTCGGTCAGGTGCTCGACCTCGACCGGATGCGCGGCGAGATCGCCGACCTCGGCGAGCAGGTCGCCGCACCCGATCTCTGGGACGACGTGGAGAGTGCGACCCGCATCACCGGCCGGCTCTCGGCGCTGCAGGGCGAGATGGACCGCTTCACCGGCCTCGAGACCCGCATCGACGACCTCGCCCTCATGGTGGAGATGGCCCAGGAGGAGGGCGACGCCGACACGCTCGCCGACTCCGAGGCCGAGCTGGCCCGCATCAAGAAGTCGGTCGAGTCGCTCGAGATCCGCACCCTGCTGTCGGGGGAGTACGACGAGCGCGAGGCGATCGTGACGATCCGCTCCGGCGCCGGTGGCGTCGACGCCGCCGACTTCGCCGAGATGCTCATGCGGATGTACACGCGCTGGGCCGAGCAGCACAAGTACGGCGTCGAGGTCTACGACGTCTCCTACGCCGAGGAGGCGGGCATCAAGTCCGCCGAGTTCGCCATCCACGCCCCCTACGCCTACGGCACCCTGTCGGTCGAGGCCGGCACCCACCGCCTGGTGCGGATCAGCCCCTTCGACAACCAGGGCCGCCGCCAGACCTCCTTCGCTGCCGTCGAGGTCGTGCCCGTGCTCGAGCAGACCGACGAGATCGAGGTCGACGAGAACGACATCCGCACCGACGTCTTCCGCTCCGGCGGCCCCGGCGGCCAGTCGGTCAACACCACCGACTCCGCGGTCCGCCTGACCCACATCCCCACCGGCATCGTCGTGTCCTGCCAGAACGAGAAGTCGCAGCTGCAGAACAAGGCGTCCGCGATGGTGGTCCTCAAGGCCAAGCTGCTGGCCAAGAAGAAGGAGGAGGAAGCCGCGCTCAAGAAGGACCTCAAGGGCGACGTCGCCGCCAGCTGGGGCGACCAGATGCGCAACTACGTCCTCAACCCCTACCAGATCGTGAAGGACCTGCGGACCGGCCACGAGTCCGGCAACCCCAGCGCGGTCTTCGACGGCGACCTCGACGACTTCATGGAGGCCGGCATCCGCTGGCGCCGGGGAGCGGAGAAGGTCGACGCCTGACAGGCGACGCCCCTCCGACCGATCATCCGGACGTCATGAAGATCGCCGGTCCGCACCCCGGAATCTCATGACGTCACGGCGTGCTCACTGCCAACCCAGCCGGAGCCAGTCGTGGAGGACGTCGGCAACGTCCTCGTCGACGCCCGCCGGCATCGGCCGGGCGGCGCCGTCCACACCGATGACACCAGCCTTGCTCCCGTGCTCGGCGAGCCACACGGCGCCTCGGCCGTCAGCGTCGCCGTTGTCGTACGTCGCGAGGAACACGCCGTTGGGCAGCTGTCGCACGTCGATGGGGACCTGGGTGCACGTCCGGAGTTCCTCGACCATCGCCACCACGCGCTCCGTGCCTGCTCGCTCGTCCTCGTAGCCGGCCAGCTCGTGGCTGACGCCACGTGGTGTCCCCGAGACGGACGACGTCACCGACCCCTCCGAGACGTCTGACCCGAGACACGGGGCGATGATGCCGGTGCCTCGCCCGCGGGTGGCGGACTGCCAGCCGGCGAGCGCGTCGGCGAGGCTGCGGTCCGGGAACGACGGGAGCTGGGCCGTCTGCCCTTGCGTCGCCGGCACCTTCCGCATGCCGGACTGGGTCCAGCCGCTGCGGAGCCCCGCGACGAGTGCCTCCGCAACGTCCTCGGCGGTCCTGTCGTCGGCGACGCCCGCGTCGTTGACGAGCTCGAGCCGCGCGCGATCGGTCCCCAGTCGGACGCTCCAGACGTCCCCCAGCCACATCTGGCCGACCGAGTCGCTCTCGGGCGCCATCGAGTCGTGGCGGACCTGGACCCCGTCGACGGCGTACGTCGTGGTGGAGCCGCACGTGTCTGGTGGGGGGACCGACAGCTCCTGCGCCGAGGTCGCCTGCTCGGGGTCGGAGAAGTGCTGGACCACGAAGACGGCTGATGCCCCCGAGTGGCTGACGAAGCGCGACGTGCCCAGGCTGGTCGGCTGGGGCGCGGACCGCTCGCCCTGTCCGTCGACAGACCAACACGATGCGGCGCCGAAGCCCCCGCCACCCCAGAGGGAGTGGCGCTCCCAGTCCTCCCAGTCCGTGATCCACCCTTCCGTCGCGGCTGCCAGCGCAGCCCTGTCGAAGGGGGTCGCGTTGCCGCTGGCGGCCGCCCCGTCCTCGGGAAGCGCGAGCCGCGGCAGGGCCACACCGCCACCCACGACCACGAGCGCGGCGAGCGCCACGGCGCCCATCCGCGTACGCCGTCGCTTTCGCGCGGTGGAGACGGCCGCGGCGGCACCGGGGCCGGGGGAGCGGGCGAGGTCGCGGGCGAGTGCGTCGAAGGCGCGGTCGAGGACATCGGGATCAGACATGGGTAGGTGCTCCGGTCGGCTCGTCGGCGAGGAGGAGGGCGAGGGCGGCGCGGCCGCGGGAGAGTCGGGCCTTCACGGTCCCGGTGGGGCAGTGCTCGATGCGGGCGACCTCCTCTACGGGAAGGTCGGCGAGGTGGTGCAGGACGATGGCGCGACGCTGCGGTTCGGAGATCTGGAGGAGCGCTTGGGCCAGGGCCGTCGAGGTCTCGTCGGGCGGCGGGGTGACGTTCTCGGTGTTGTTGCGGCGCAACCACGCCGTGGCGACCTTCGTCCGTCGCCAACGGCTGACCGCCAGCCGGGTGGCGACCTGGCGGACCCACGAGGCAGGTTGGTCGTAGCGCCTCACCTTCCCCCAGTGCTGCCACGCCTTGACGTAGGCATCCTGCGCCAGCTCCTCGGCCACGCCGCGGTCGCCGGTGAGCGCATAGGTGCAGGCCAGGGTGCGCCCCCACGTGGCCGCGTAGAAGTCGGCGAAGTCCGCCTCGGCGCTGTCGCGCATGCACATCCTCCGTCGAAGAGCGTCCGGGCGCCCGTGCCGGCGCCGTCGTCCACCCAACACGCCCGCACCGCCTCGCCGGTTGCACCCCGGCTCGCGTTTTCGGGATCCCGTGCCCCCCTCACGTAGCCTCGACGCCGTGATTCGCTTCGAGAAGGTCACCAAGACCTATCCCGGCCACCCCCACCCCGCACTCGACAACGTGTCCGTCGACGTCGAGAAGGGGGAGTTCGTCTTCCTCGTGGGCTCCTCGGGATCGGGCAAGTCGACCTTCCTGCGCCTGGTGCTCCGGGAGTACCGCCCCACCAGCGGGCGCGTCTACGTCGCCGGCAAGGAGATCAACCGGCTGGCCGGCTGGAAGGTGCCCCGGCTGCGTCGCGACATCGGCACCGTCTTCCAGGACTTCCGGCTGCTGCCCAACAAGACCGTCACCGAGAACGTCGCCTTCGCGCTCCAGGTGATCGGCAAGTCCCGCAAGGAGATCAAGGACGTCGTCCCCGAGACGCTCGAGCTGGTCGGCCTGAGCGGCAAGGGCGACCGGATGCCCGACGAGCTCTC
>DATIAB010000271.1:0-2432 GCA_035458265.1 Ornithinibacter sp.
GTGGACCATTGGCACCGCGGCGCATACCGGGTCGCCTGGCGCCCACACTCGCACATGACGCTGACGTTGCCCACGGTGACCGTCTGGACGTGCACGGGGTTGGGGTCTGTCTCGTCAAGGTGCGACGTGCTCCCCGGTAGGAGCCGCACAGCCTCGCGAGCTCGGCCCGCGTGGCTCCCCGGGTAGGAATCGAACCTACGTCGCTTGTCCTGATTCAAAGTCAGGCGGGCCCTGCCAGCAGACCAACCGGGGACCGCAGTGCGCGATGGCACACGGCATACGGTCAGGCTAATGGACCCGGCCGGGCACAATGGCAGGGTGACCGTCCCCACGACAGCCAAACCCTCCAGGACCAGCCGTGCCCGCATGACCGGGCGCGAGCGACGCGAGCAGCTCATCGGCGTCGGCCGCAAGCACTTCGCCGACAAGGGGTTCGAGGGGGCCACCATCGAGGAGATCGCCGCCTCTGCCGGGGTGTCCAAGCCGGTGGTCTACGAGCACTTCGGGGGCAAGGAGGGCCTCTACGCCGTCGTCGTCGACCGCGAGATCGAGAGCCTGCTCAACGCCGTGCAGGGCGCCCTGACCTCCGGCGGCACCTCGCGCGAGATCATCGAGCGCGCCGCCCTCGCCCTGCTGGGCTACGTCGAGACGTCCACCGACGGGTTCCGGATCCTCGTGCGCGACAGCCCGGCCGGCCAGGCAACGGGCTCCTTCGCCAGCCTCATGAGCGACATCGCGAGCCAGGTCGAGCACATCCTCGCGGCCGAGTTCAAGGCCCACAAGCTCGACCCCAAGGCCGCGCCGATGTACGCCCAGATGCTCGTCGGGATGATCGCGCTCACCGGTCAGTGGTGGCTCGACTCGCGCAAGTTCAAGAAGCACGAGGTCGCCGCCCACGTGGTCAACCTCGCGTGGAACGGCCTGACGGGCCTGGAACCGAACCCGACGCTGACCACCGGCAAGACCTGAGAGGCGAGCGCACGGCATCCGGACGGCATCCAGCCAAGCTTCGCCGGGGAAGCTCAAGGTTCGCCTGGGAAGACGGCCCGTGCGAACCTCGGGGTTCCCTCATGGGGAGGAAAAGCCGGGGTCAGGCGGTCTTCTGGCCCACGGCGAAGACCCGGCGGAACGGGAAGAGCACTCCGACGGGCGTGCGGGGGTAGGCCTCGGCGAGGTGCTCGGCGTAGGGCTCGAGGAACGCCGTGCGCTCGTCCTCCTCGGTGAGGATGTCGAGCACCGGGCGCAGGCCCGTGGCGGCCACCCAGCTCAGCACGGGGTTGTCCTCCTCGTCCTGGGCATCCAGGACGTGCAGGTAGGTCGTCTCCCAGGCGTTGACGTCGCAACCGAGGCGGGTGAGGTAGCGCAGGTACGTGGCCGGCTCCCCGACAGCCGGCAGGTCGAGCGCGGCACCGAGCTCGCCGGCCCGCTCGTGCTGCTCCGCGGTCTCACGCATCAGGCGGTGGCTCGGGGCGTCGAAGTTGCCGGGCACCTGCAGGGCCAGCCACCCACCCGGGGCGAGCGCCTCGACCCAGGCGTCGAGGAGGTCGAGGTGGCCCGGGACCCACTGGAGCGTGGAGTTGGTGATGATGACGTCAGGGGCCTGACCCAGGGATGCCGGGTCCCAGTCGCGCAGCTCCGCCTGCACCCACTCGACGCGGCTGTCACCGTCGAGAGCCCGCGCGGAGTCCAGCATCGCCTCGGACGCGTCGACCCCGACGATGCGTGCGTCGGGCCAGAGCTCACCGAGCGTCAGGGTCGCCGGCCCGTGCCCGCACCCCAGGTCGACGACGACCGCCGGGTCATCGCAGTGCACCTGGGCGAGGAGGTCGGCGAAGGGGCGGCTGCGTTCGGCCGCGAACCGGCCGTAGGCGGTGGGGTCCCAGCTCGCGTGCTCGCTCATGCCGTGCTCCTCGGTTGCGGGCGCCGGATGCCGGCACCGGTGTCTCGATGTCAAGAAACTTGACGGGCAGTAGAGTCGGCCCCATGGCCGCTGACGATGTCGACCGTATCGTCTCCGCGTGGCGCCGGGAGCGCCCCGGGCTCGACGTGGCTCCCCTCGAGGTCTTCAGCCGGGTGTCACGGCTGGCTCGACGCCTCGACCTCGCCCGCGGAACGGCGTTCGCCGAGCACGGACTCGACGGGTGGGAGTTCGACGTGCTGTCCGCGCTGCGCCGCGCCGGCACGCCCTACGAGCTGAGCCCAGGCCAGCTCGTCGCCGAGACCCTCGTGACGAGCGGCACGATGACCAACCGGGTCGACCGGCTCGCCGCCCGGGGCTACGTGGAGCGCCGCCCCGACCCCACCGACCGTCGCGGCGTCATCGTGCGCCTCACCCCCGAGGGGATGGCTGTCGTCGACGCCGCCCTGTCCGACCTGCTGGCCCACGAGCACCAGCTGCTCGCCGAGCTCGCGGCCGGCGAGCGGGACGAGCT
>DATIAB010000272.1:0-2509 GCA_035458265.1 Ornithinibacter sp.
GGTGACCAGACCCCGCACGTCGTCGGGGTCGAGGGTGACGAGGTCGAGCAGCTCGCGGCCGACGCCGCGTTCGCGCAGCCCGTCGAGATCCTCGAGCTCGAGGTCGGGCAGGCGCAGGACGATGCCGTCGTCGCCGTGCATGGCCTGCACGTCGACGCCGAAGCGGTCGCGCATCCGGGCGCTGACGGCCAATGCCCACGGTGCGTGCACCTGCGCGCCGAAGGGGGAGTGGATCGCCACCCTCCAGTCGCCGAGCTCGTCGCGGAACCGCTCGACGACGATCGTGCGGTCGTCCGGCACGTGACCGGTGGCCTCACGCTGCTCCCGCAGGTAGCTGAGCAGGTTGTCGGCGGCCCAGTCGTCGAGGCCCGCCGCCATGACCCGGGTGCGGGCGGCATCCGGGGTCAGCGCCTCGACCTCACGCACGAAGGCGCCGACGGCGCGGCCCAGCTCCGCTGGCCGGCCGATCGAGTCGCCCTTCCAGAAGGGCAGGCGTCCCGGCATCCCGGGCGCAGGGGTGACGACCACGCGGTCGTGGGTGATGTCCTCGATGCGCCACGTGCTCGTGCCGAGCGTGAACAGGTCGCCGACGCGGGACTCGTAGACCATCTCCTCGTCGAGCTCGCCGACGCGTCGGCCGGGGCCCTCGCCGGTGGCGAGGAAGACGGCGTAGAGGCCACGGTCGGGGATGGTGCCGCCCGAGGTGACGGCGAGGCGTTGGGCGCCGCGTCGCCCTGTGAGGGTGTCGGAGAGGCGGTCCCACGTGATGCGGGCCCGCAGCTCGGCGAACTCCTCGCTCGGGTAGCGACCGGCGAGCATGTCGAGCACCGACTCGAGCACCGGGCGGGTCAGTGTGGCGTAGGGCGCGCTGCGCCGGGCCAGCGCGAGGACGTCGTCGACCGTCCACTCGTCGAGCGCACACATCGCGACGACCTGCTGGGCGAGGACGTCGAGCGGGGTGCTCGGCACGTGCAGCGCCTCGATCTGACCGGCGAGCATGCGCTCGACCACGACCGCGGTCTGCACGAGGTCACCACGGAACTTGGGGAAGAGCACCCCCCGGCTCACCGCGCCGACCTGGTGTCCGGCGCGGCCGACTCGCTGCAGGCCGGAGGCGACCGAGGGGGGTGACTCGACCTGCACGACGAGGTCGACGGCGCCCATGTCGATGCCGAGCTCGAGGCTGCTCGTCGCGACGACGGCCGGCAGCTGGCCGGACTTGAGGTCCTCCTCGATGCTGGCGCGCTGTTCCTTGCTCACCGAGCCGTGGTGGGCGCGCGCGAGCACGGCCGGTGCCCCGCTCGAGGCCCCGGCTTGGGCCATGACCTGCGCGGGCGTGCGGGCAGTCGCCTGCGCGTCGACGTCGCCCGACTCGTCAGCGGCGTCGGCGCGCTCCTGCCAGATCTCGTTGAGCCGTGAGGTCAGTCGCTCGGCCAGGCGTCGGCTGTTGGAGAAGACCAGGGTCGAGGTGTGCGATGCCACGAGGTCGACGATGCGCTCCTCGACGTGCGGCCAGATCGAGGACCGTTGTTCCTGACCGGATGCCGCCCCGGACAGGTCGCCGGTGGGCTGGCCGATCTCCGCGAGGTCGGGCACCGGCACGACGACCTTGAGGTCCCACTGCTTGGTCGACGGTGGCTGGACGACCTCGACCGGCCGGCCGCCGGCCAGGAAGCGGGCGACCTCCTCGACGGGGCGCACCGTGGCCGACAACCCGATCCGTTGGGCGGGCTGGGCCAGCAGCGCGTCGAGCCGCTCGAGGCTGAGCGCGAGGTGGGCGCCCCGCTTGGTGCCGGCGATGGCGTGGACCTCGTCGAGGATGACGGTCTCGACACCGGCGAGGGCCTCGCGCGCGGCGGACGTGAGGATGAGGAAGAGCGACTCCGGAGTCGTGATGAGCACGTCGCTCGGGGTGCGCGCAAAGGCGCGACGCTCGTCGGTCGGGGTGTCGCCGGAGCGCACCGCCACCGTGATGTCCGGTTCGGGCAGGCCCAGGCGGGTCGCTGCGTGGCGGATGCCCACGAGGGGGCTGCGCAGGTTGCGCTCGACGTCGACCGCGAGCGCCTTCATCGGGGAGACGTAGAGCACCCGGCAGCGCTGGAGCCGCTCCTCGGGAACGGGCTGGCTGGCGAGGCGGTCGAGGGCCCACAGGAAGGCGGAGAGCGTCTTGCCGGACCCGGTGGGGGCGACGACGAGGGCGTGGTGACCACTGCTGATGGCCTCCCAGGCGCCTTCCTGGGCCGTCGTGGGCGTGCTGAAACTGCCCCGGAACCACGCTGCGGTGGCCGGGGAGAAGCGGTCGAGGACGTCGTCGGGCATGTGGGTGCCAGCCTCTCACCCGCCACCGACACCACCAGCTGTGCCCTGAAACGCTTGTCCGTTCAATCACGCCCCTATGATCAGGTCATGGAGACCCGGTGGCTGGACCCGCAGGAGCGGGACGCCTGGCTGCGCCTCGTCGGTGTCGTCGAGCTGCTTCCGGGGGTGCTCGACACCCAGCTGCGGCGCG
>DATIAB010000273.1:0-9435 GCA_035458265.1 Ornithinibacter sp.
ACCTTGGCGTCCTGGTCGACGCTCTCGATCATGAAGTCGGTCTCGACGGTGATGTTCTTCTGGGTGAGCAGCTTGCCGAGGCGCTTGCTCGCCATCGGCTTGGTGAACGCGCCGTCGAGCGGCGTCACGAAGACGATCTCGGTCGCCTGACGAACGCCCTTGTCCTTGAGGTAGGCATCGGCGAGGAAGACGAACTCCAGCGGAGCCACCGGGCACTTGATCGGCAACTCGGTGATGTGCATGACCAGTCGCCCGCCCGTGAAGGTGTCGAGCTGGTGGCGCAGGGCGATGGACCCCTCGTAGGTGTAGAACTCGCCGACCTCGCGGTGCCACTGCTCCCCGAGCATGCCGGGCGTCTGGTCCGGCCGCGGAGTCGTGCCGCTCGCGATGACGAGCTGGTCGTAGGCCAGGGTGCGCCCGCCCGCGAGGTGGACCTCGTGGGCTTCCGGGTCCACCCGCTCGATCTCGTCCATGACGACGTCGACACCGTCGTTGAGGAAGGGCCGCTTGCTCTTGCGCACCTGGCTCGGCTTGTTCATCCGGAAGGGGATGAACAGGTATCCCGGCTGGTAGTCGTGGATGTCGTCCTTGTCGACGACGGTGATGGACCACTCGGGGGCCGGGAGACGCTTGCGGAGCTTGTTGACGACCATCGTGCCGGCCGTGCCCGCTCCCAGGACCACGAGGTGCTTCGTGGTGGTGGACATGTCTCGACCATACCCCTGTGGGTATGTCCGAAAGCGCGGAACAGCCTCCCACGGGGTGTGATCTCGTAGACACCTCTGACAGGATCGGCATCATGAACGCGCCCCGTGCCGGACAGCTCGCCCAAGCCTCGGACCTCGTCGACGTCGCCGCCCTCGTGACGGCCTACTACACCCGGGAGCCCGACCCCGACAATGTCGACGAGCAGGTGGCCTTCGGCACCTCGGGACACCGCGGATCGAGCCTGCGCACGTCGTTCAACGAGACGCACATCCTCGCGACGACCCAGGCGATCTGCGAGTACCGACGGGACCAGGGCTTCGACGGGCCGCTGTTCATCGGCCGCGACACCCACGGGCTCTCCGAGCCGGCGTGGGCCACGGCCCTCGAGGTGCTCGTCGCCAACGACGTCACCGTCCTCGTCGACGCCGACGACCGGTACACCCCGACCCCGGCGGTCTCGCACGCCATCCTGGCCGCCAACCGTGGCAAGGTCACCGGCGTCGACGGGATGCCGGCCGGCGTGGGTCTCGCCGACGGCATCGTCGTCACCCCGTCGCACAACCCGCCGGCCGACGGTGGGTTCAAGTACAACCCGCCCCACGGCGGCCCCGCCGACTCCGACGCCACCAGCGTCATCGCGGCACGGGCCAACGAGCTGATCCGCGGCGGGCTCGAAGGGGTCAGGCGGATGCCGTTCACGCGCGCCCGCGCCGCAGTGGGCACCTACGACTTCCTCGGCACCTACGTCGACGACCTGCCGAGCGTGCTGGACATCGCCGCGATCCGCGAGTCCGGCATCCGCATCGGTGCCGACCCCCTCGGCGGGGCCGCGGTCGACTACTGGGGCGCGATCGGCGAACGCCACGGGCTCGACCTCACCGTCGTCAACCCGCTGGTCGACGCCACCTGGCGCTTCATGACGCTGGACTGGGACGGCAAGATCCGGATGGACTGCTCCTCCCCCTCGGCGATGGCCAGCCTCATCGCGCAGCGCGACGTCTACGACATCGCCACGGGCAACGACGCCGACTCCGACCGCCACGGCATCGTCACCCCGGATGCCGGGCTGATGAACCCCAACCACTACCTCGCCGTCGCGATCCAGTACCTCTACGGCGGCGCCCGGCCACAGTGGCGTGCGGACGGCTTCATCGGCAAGACGCTCGTCTCGAGCTCGATGATCGACCGGGTCGCGGCCGACCTCGGGCGACGCCTCGTCGAAGTGCCCGTCGGCTTCAAGTGGTTCGTGCCCGGGCTGCTCGACGGGTCAGGGCCCTTCGGCGGTGAGGAGTCGGCCGGCGCGTCGTTCCTGCGCCACGACGGGTCGGTGTGGACGACCGACAAGGACGGCATCCTGCTCGCCCTGCTCGCCTCGGAGATCCAGGCTCGCACCGGGAAGAGCCCGAGCGAGCACTACCGGGCCCTCACCGCCCGGCACGGCGAGCCGGCATATGCCCGGATCGACGCGGCGGCCAACCGCGAGCAGAAGGCCAAGCTCGGTGCCCTGTCGCCGGAGGACGTCAGCGCCCAGAGCCTCGCGGGTGAGCCGATCACGGCCAAGCTGACGTCCGCGCCCGGGAACGGCGCGGCCATCGGCGGCCTCAAGGTGGTCACCGAGTCGGCGTGGTTCGCCGCTCGGCCGAGCGGCACCGAGGACGTCTACAAGATCTACGCCGAGTCCTTCCGGGGGCCCGAGCACCTCGCCCAGGTGCAGGCCGAGGCCAAGGACGTCGTCTCGGCAGCCCTGGGAAGCTGAGCGCGGGCCCCAGCCCCGGCCCCGCCCGCGGCTGGGGCCCGGGCACTGGTGTCGGGGCAACTCTCAACACTGCTGCGCCCCACCACAGCAGTGTTGATGCCCCCCATCGGCACTGCTGCGCCCCACCACAGCAGTGCTGATGCCCCCCATCGGCACTGCTGCGGTCCACCACAGCAGTGCCGAGACGTGCTGGGGCATTCTCTTCTCCAGCCGCGTCCCAGCGCTTCAACCGTCACACGTCGTCGACATCAATCTCCTCGATCGGTCCCTCCCCCTGGTCAGTGACGAGTGGAGCACCCTCCTGCCCCGACGCCGCCTGAGTCGCGTGGGCCCCCTCAGCCCTCGCGGGGCGCGCAGTGCTCGGGGCAACGTGCCGCCTCCGGTAGGTCCAGTCCGGCGCCGCCGGGCTGGGCTTGTCCCGGTAGCGCAACCACCAGTGGAGCGGCCTGTGCTCGACGACCTCGTGGTCAAGGTGGGCGGGGAACTTCCGAAGGCCGCGATCCGCGATGTGCTCGACCGGCGGGTCGACGTCGTCCCAGATCTGAGGGTCCTCGGTAGCCAAGGGGATCACCGCCAACCGAATCCCATGGCGCGCAGGACACCATCGACGCGGCCCAGTGCTACGGACACGTGCCCGGACTCCCAGCGTCCCACCGCGGACGCATCCCACGCGAGAAGGTCCGCGAGCTCGCGCTGGCTCAAGCGCAGACGGCGCCGTGTCAGCCGGAACACGACACCCACGGCCTGCTCCGCGTCCTCGTACCGAATCTGGTCCATGCCCCCATGGGACACCACGCCTCGCCATCACGGACATGCGGCCGGGAACCCTGTGGACGGCCGCCACCTCCACGGTCGACGGTGGACGAGGTCCCCGCCAACCGCTGGGCCCGAGCCTCACGTCGCGGCGACCTCGCGCCGCCACGGATCAGTCGTCTGTGCCGCGGATGCGTCGCTCGTCGGACACCCACATGCCCAGCAGCCCGCCGAAGTGCGCCTCGAAGTGCTCCCACTCGTGCGGCGGGTAGGTCTGCTGGATCGTGGACTGCAGGAGCGAGCGGAAGTCGGGCCCGTCGATCCACTCGAGCACCATCTCGTCGACGTGCGCCAGGGTGCTGTCGCAGAACTCCCCGTACCGCTGCGTCTCGAAGTGGTCATCGGCCAGGGACTGGTAGGCCTCGAGCTTGGCCTGGTAGTCGAGGGCGTCGTCGTCGGCGATGGCGAACCACGGGCCGGTGTCGACCTGGGTCCTCGGTGCCCGACCGGTGACCACGCAGAACGTCGACCACCTCAGCAGCGCCTTCATCGCCCACGGGAAGTAGTAGTGCAACGAGGTGACCGCGACGTCCGGACAGGCGTTCGCGTAGTCGATGGGGTAGACCACCCCGTCCTTGACGAGCATCTCGCAGGAGTTGAACTCCCAGCGGAAGAAGGCGTTGACGGTCTGCGAGATGGTCATCGTCTCGCGCCCGACCTCCGGCGACAGGAAGCCGTGGGCGACGGCATACCGCTCGTGCATCGGCTCGTCGGGACGGAACTTCATGACCATGGTCTCGGGCCCGATCGTCAGCGAGCGCGCGAAGTGCTCGTAGTCGGGAACGGACGCCTGCAGGTGCATGAGCATCTCGCCGGAGTCGTCGTACGAGCGGTGCAGGTCGGCGCGGTCCTTGACCTGCGAGACGCCTCGCCAGCCGCCGCCGTCGAACGGCTTCATGTAGAGCGGGTACCCGAGCGGCTCGGCCACCTCGTCGAGGTCGAAGGACTGGTTGTACCGAGCGGAGGTGTACGCCCACCGCGCGTTGTCCACGGGGTGCTTGTAGGGCACCAGGACCGTCTCGGGAACGTTCATGCCGAGCCGGATGAGGGCGCAGTAGGCCGAGTGCTTCTCCATCGACTGGAACGTGAACGGGCTGTTGAGCAGGTACACGTCGTCCATGAGCGCGACCTTCTTCAGCCACTCGCGCGGGTGGTAGTACCAGTGGGCGAGCCGGTCGATGACCAGCTCGTGACGTGCCTTGTCCCGCAGGTTGAACGGCTCGATCGTCAGCCGCTCGGTGCTCACCGTGTGCTTCCCGCCGTCAGGGGCGCGCAGCACACCGAGCCGGCGGGCCAGCGACTCGAAGGCCGTCGGCCAGTCCTCCTCCGCCCCGAGTAACAACCCGACGAGGTGGTCGGTCCTCTTGGCCATGGGGTCTCCTTCTCGAGGTGCTGCGGTCGTGTGGTGCTGCGGTCGTATGGTGCTGAGGTGGTGCAGTGCTGCCGTCGTGCGCGTGCTGCGGTCAGGGATGCGAAAGGGTCAGACGAAGCGCGGGAGGTGGTGGGCGAGCTGACGCTGCCACCACGGCCAGTCATGGGCGCTGTCGTGGCCCCACACGTCCAGCTCGTGGCGGATTCCCTTGCGCGCCAGCAGCTCCGCGAACTCGCGGGTGGCGGGCAGCGAGCGGGTGGGCGACACCTCGAAGGGCCCCTCCCCCACGACGAGGAGCACCGAGACGCGCGACCTGATCCAGTCGAGGTGGTCGCCCTCCATGTTCGCCACGTAAGCGGTGGGGTTGGCGAAGTAGGTCGCGTCACCGAGCTCGCCCCACCCGTTCCAGGTCGTGGGGTCGTAGTTGCCGGACAGCCCGATGGCCACCGGTGCGACATCGGCCCGTTGGAACGTCAGGTGCACCGCGTGGTACGCCCCGAGCGAGACCCCCACGGTGATGACCTCCTGGCCATCACCCACCTGGTCGAGGATCCAGGGCAGGACCTGCTGCGAGAGCCACGCCGTGTAGGTCTGGGCCCGCCGGGCGCGCTCCTCGGTGGGCTCGTCGTTGGCCGACCAGGCCCAGCCGTCCATCGAGTCGACGCAGAACAGGCTCACCCGACCCGCCTCGATGAGGGGCCGTACGGCATCCAGCATGCCGTTGCCCTGCGCGTCGCGGGCCGAGCCACCCTCGGAGGGGAAGAGCAGCACGGGCCGCCCCCACGCGCCGTACCTGACGACCTCGAGGTCGACGTCGTGGCCGGGCACCTGCAGCCGCACAGCGGTCATCTCCATGCGACCACACCCTGCCGGTCGACACCCCTGCCCGCAAGCACTGGCCGCGGGTCAGAACCATCGGTGAGCGGACGGCATCCGCGCACCGTCAGGCGAGCTCGCCCCAGACGGCACGAAGCACGTGGGTCAACCCCGGGTCGAGGGCATCGCGCCAGGCGGTGTAGTTGTGCAGGTCCGGCACCTCGGTCAGCTCCACCGCGTGCCCGGCACGACGCAGCGCCGCCGCCATGTCGCGGTTGTTCGCGAGGTTCTCCTCGAGCGTGCCGCACGTCATGCCGACCGTGAGTGGATGCTCGGTGTCACGCATGTCGAGCACGGCCTGGACGAGCCGGGAGATGCGCCCGAAGAACGGGTATCCGCTCTCGTCGTGGTCGTGGCGCACCTGGAAGAAGGACCCGGACTGTGCGTAGACCCCGCCCACCCTCGGCGCGGCGAGCAGCCCCAGCAGCACGGCGGTGAGCCCGCCCAGGCTCGCTCCCGCGACGACGACCGGCCCCTGCACGGCGTACCGCTCCCCCAGCCCGTCCAGACCGGTGGCCGCGATCGTGCGCAGGTACTTCGGCGAACCCGAGTACCAGGCGTCGCGGATGACCGGGTGGGCCAGGGCGACCCGGTGCGGCGGGAGCTGGCCCGTGGCGATCAGCGCTGCGCTGTAGGTCGTGATCGACGCGAGCTGGTCGTACTCGGGGCCGTCGTGAACGAGCAGCAGCGGGGCCGGCTCGTCGTCCGGAAGGTCTTCCGGGATCCAGACGGTGACCGGCACCTCGTGCGTCGTCTCACCGGTGAGGGTGTGCGGGTCGAGCCTGCCCGGCACCGCCGGCGCCGTGAGCCACCACGGCGGGGTGTAGCCGGGCAGCACCGCGACCGAACGGTCCCCGAACGCCGTGCGGACGGTCAGCGGGTTCGTCGGGTCGAGGATCACTTCGACGTCGTCACCGCGGCCGACGGCGAAGCGGGACTCGACACGCTGCAGTGCCGGGTGCGGCAGGTCGAGGAACCAGCCCGACTCGTCGCGGGTGAACTCCCGCGGGCCGGGGACGGCGCGCTCGCACTGGAGGACGACACCCGTCACCGCCGGGTCCGCCACGTCGAGGCGAAACCGGACGTGGTCGTCCAGGAGGGTGGGGACCACCAGGATCAGAAGAGCGCGCTCATCAGCGCGGTGCGCCCCTTGCGCACGCGCTCGTCGTCGTTGCCCACGACCGAGAACAGCTCGAGGAGGTGGGTGCGAGCACGGTCGCGGTCCTCACCGGCACTCGTGCGCACGAGGTCGAGCAGTCGGGTGAAGGCATCCTCGACGTGGCCCCCGAGGACGTCGAGGTCAGCCACGACCACGGCCGCTTCGACGTCGTCCGGGTCCGCGGCAGCCGCCGCTCTGGCTGCGGCGAGGTCGACGCCCTGGGTGCGCTGGAGGAGACCGACCTGGGCCAGGCCGAGCTCGGCGTCGTGGTCCTTGGGGTTCTCGGCGAGGGCCTGCTCGTAGGCGGCGGCCGCCGCGGCGAGGTCGCCGCGCTCGATGGCGTCGAAGGCCGCCTCGTGCAGCGGCGGCAGGGCGTCGTCCTCGGCCCCGGCGACCGTCTCGATCTCGACGCGACCGGTGATGCCGTTCTGGACGGCGGCCTGGAGCAGCTGGTCGATGACCGCACGCACCTCCGCCTCGGGCTGGATGCCCGGGAAGAGCGGCACCGGCTGGCCCTGGAGCAACCCGAAGGTCGCGGGAACACTCGGCTGCCCGAAGGCCTGCACGAGCAGCGGCTGGAACACCTGGAGGAGCTCGGGCGAGACGGACAGGTCGGCACTGAGCACGAGGACCCGACCCTCGAGGGAGGCCGCGACCTTGACGACGGTGTCGAGCAGCTCGCGGGTGGCGGCGTAGGCGGAGCCCCAGAGCACCAGGACGCCCGGCACCTGGAGCGTGCGGTTCAGGGCCTCCTGCAGGTTGCTCGCGTCGACCTCGACGACCAGCCCTGCGGGGACCGGGGGGCGCGCGGCGGTGGGTTGACCGGGGACCGGACCGGCCGGCATCCCGCTGCCTGCCGTCGCGGCGGTCGGTGCCGTCAGGCCGGCAACGGAGGACAGGTCGACAGCGCCGCGGGTGCCGGCGGGTGGGGTGGTCTCGCTCATGGGCCGATCCTCTCAAACGTCCGGACCCGCGAGATCACAGACCCTTGCCGGACACGAGCAGCTCGGCGCCCCCGATGACCTTCGCAGGTCCGCTCGGCGGGATCACCATGACGAAGGACTCGAGGTTGTTCAGGGTGAGCGACTTCGTCACGGTCTTCTTGCCCGTGAGCTTGACGTACTCCGCCGGGAGCACGAGCTCCTTGGCGGCCGGCTTCACGGCGAGCGTGTCGGTGCGGGTCATCAGCCCGAACGTCACCGCCCCCCCGTCGGCCAGCCTGAAGGTGACGGCGTTGTCGAGCGCCGGTGTGTGGGCCTGAGTGAGCGTCCCGAGGGTGCCGAGGGCCTTGGCCTGCGCCGCGGCGGTCGTCTTCAGGGACGTCGCGAACTGGTTGTCGACCGAGACCAGTGGGCTGGTTGTGGGTGTCGGGAAGGCCAGCGCCGCGGCGTAGGCCGCGGCGACCTTGTCGGGCGCTGCCTGGAGCCCCGCCCCGTCGGTGACCTCGATCATCGGCGACCCCGTGTTCTCCGGGGCCACGGCGGGCAGGGTGGCTCCACCGAACATCGGGACACTGGCGACGATGCGGAACGGCTGCTCGGCCGTCTGCGAGACCAACACGTGGAGGTGCTGGGTGTTGGTGCCCTCGTCCAGGGTGGAGGCGAGGATGGCCCGCGGCCACGCGCGACCCTGCGACTGCGCCACGACCGTGGGCTCCGGCGCGACGGCCAGGTCGGGGGTCTTCGTGGGAGCCACGGCTCGTGCCGCCGCCGCGTTGGCCATCGTCAGCGCGTCACCGGCGAGGAACGCTGCTCGGGCCGTGGCCGCGGCCTTGGCGTCACCCTCTACGGGGGCGTCAGCCTGCGCGAGCAGGCGCGCGGCGATCGCCGCCGCACCGTCGTCGTCCAGCGGTGCGGAGACGGACTTCTCCGGGGGCGCCGGGCGCAGCCCGACCAGGGCGTCCTGGGCGTCCTGGCTGCCGCAGCCCGTCAGGAGCAGGGCACTGGTCAGGGCGGCAGCGGCGACCGCCGTCGCGGGTCGGCGGTTCATCGCGTCACCTCCTCGGTGACCGGTTCGACGTTCGGAGCCCCGTCCTCGGCGGACACGTCGGCCTCACCGCGCCGGGGCCACAGGAGGGCGCCACCGGCGAGCAGGAGGAAGAGACCAGCCAGCACGGCGACGACGGCCTCGACGAACCAGGTCTTGTCGACGACCGTGAGGGTGAGGGTCTCGAGCTCGCCACCCTCGGTGGCGATGACCAGCGTCTCGGGTGCCTCGTCCTGCTGGACCGTGAGCGTCACGGGCCCCTCGGCGGAGTCCTGCTGGCGCCACAGGTCGGCTGCGCCGAGGGCCGGGGCCTCCCCTGCGCCGATGGTGCGCGTTTGCAGCACCCAGTCGCGGACCTCCACTCCGGTGGCCTCCACGTGGCGGGAGTCGCCCATCACGGCGGCAGCATCCGAAGGGTTGGCCAGGGCCATCCACACGGTGGCCCCGGGCGCCGGGGTGGCGGTCACGACCACGTCGGCGTCGACCCGGTTGAGCACGACGGGGCGGATCAGCACCGGGTCGCTCGTGGCGGGGCGGGCCGTGAACTCAGCGGTCCCGGAGGACCCCAGCTGGGTCGCGAACCAGGCGCCGGTCACGGTGAGCACGAGGCCGAGGAGGGCCAGGAGTGCACCGACGACGCTCTTCACGATCGTGGTCATGGGGTGGGTGTCCTTCGGGTTGACAGGGGTGTCCACGGCACGAGGTGCGGGCCGGGGCGTACTTCAACCATGACAAACGCGCCACCCTCCCGACAAATCCCCGCAC
>DATIAB010000274.1:0-7572 GCA_035458265.1 Ornithinibacter sp.
CCGCGGCGCACGTCCGGAAGGAGTCGGCATGCCGGCGATCGTGCTGGTCGGAGCCCAGTGGGGCGATGAGGGCAAGGGCAAGGCGACCGACCTCATGGGCGGCGACGTCGACTACGTCGTGAAGTTCAACGGGGGCAACAACGCGGGGCACACCGTCGTCATCGAGGGGCCTGACGGAACCCGGGAGAAGTACGCGCTGCACCTGCTGCCGTCCGGCATCCTGACGCCGAGCGTCACCCCGGTCATCGGCAACGGCGTCGTCGTCGACCTCGAGGTGCTCTTCCAGGAGCTGGACGGGCTCGAGGCGCGCGGCGTCGACACCTCCCGCCTCGTGGTGTCCGCGAACGCCCACGTCATCGCGCCGTACAACCGCACGCTCGACAAGGTCACCGAGCGCTTCCTCGGAGCCCGGCGGATCGGCACGACCGGGCGCGGCATCGGCCCGACGTACGCGGACAAGATGAACCGCGTCGGCATCCGCATCCAGGACCTGTTCGACGAGGGGATTCTGCGCCAGAAGGTCGAGGCGGCCCTGTCGCTGAAGAACCAGGTGCTCGTCAAGATCTACAACACCCGTGCGGCAGAGGCAGATCGTGTCGTCGAAGAGCTGCTGGGCTACGCCGACCGCCTGTACCCGATGGTCTGCGACACCTCCCTCGTGCTGGAGAAGGCCCTGGATGCCGGGCAGAACGTCCTGCTCGAGGCGGGCCAGGCGACCCTGCTCGACGTCGACCACGGCACCTACCCGTTCGTGACCTCCTCCTCGGCGACGGCCGGCGGGGCGTGCACGGGGTCCGGCATCCCGCCCACGCGGGTGTCGCGGGTCATCGCCATCCTCAAGGCCTACACGACCCGCGTCGGTGAGGGCCCCTTCCCCACCGAGCTGTTCGACGACGACGGCGAGACGCTGCGCAAGGTCGGCGCCGAGTACGGCACGACGACCGGCCGCCCCCGCCGGTGCGGTTGGCTCGATGTCGTCATCGGGCGCTACGCGAACCGGATCAACGGGGTCACCGACTTCGTCATCACCAAGCTGGACGTGCTCACCGGTTTCGAGAAGGTGCCCATCTGCGTGGCCTACGAGGTCGACGGCGTGCGGCACGACGAGATGCCGGTCAACCAGAGCGACTTCCACCACGCCGAGCCGGTCTACGAGGTGCTCGACGGCTGGTGGGAGGACATCTCCGGGTGCCGGACGTTCGAGGAGCTGCCGCCTGCGGCGCAGGCCTACGTGCTGCGGGTCGAGGAGCTCATCGGGGCCCGGGTCTCCGCGATCGGTGTCGGCCCCGGGCGGCACGAGATCATCCAGCGCCACCCCCTCCTCGACTGAGCCCCAGCTTTCCCTCCCCATGAGGGTTACGCGAGGTTCGCAAGGGTTGACATCCCTTGCGAACGTCGAGCTTCCCTCATGGGGAGGAAAAGACGGGGTTGGATGCCGGGGGCCGGGTTCGGCCCCGACTCGCGTCATCGTCAGGCCGGGCGCAGCACGTGCATCCGGTGGGCCGCACGGGTGAGCACGACGTAGAGCACGCGGACCCCACCGGGTGACTCCGCGGTGATGCCCTCGGGGTCGACGACGACCGTCGCGTCCCACTCCAGGCCCTTGGTCGAGAGCGGGTCGATGACCTGCACCCGGCCCTCGCCGGACCCGTCGAGCCCGACCAGCCGATCAACCCACCGCCGCGCCGCGATCACCGCGATCGAGCCGTCGACCTCGCCGAGCAGCTGCTCCACGGCATCCGCGGCGGCACCGGCCACCGACCCGTCGACGACGCGGTCGACCGGCTCCACGTCGGTCTCGCGCACGGCGTTCGGGATGTCGGCGTCCGGGACGAGCGGGAGGATGACGTCGCGCGCGTAGTCGAAGATCTCGCGGGCGTTGCGGTAGTTGGTGTCCATGTGGAAGCCCTGCCGCTGCTGCCCCGAGAAGGCCTCGTCACGAGCCCGGCCGGCCTCGGCGAGGTCGGCCCACGACGCCTGCGCGGCATCCCCGACGACGGTCCACGACGCCGAGCGTCCACGGCGAGCCAGCATCCGCCACTGCATCGGCGACAGGTCCTGCGCCTCGTCGACGAGCACGTGGGCGTACCAGGACGAGCGCTCGATGCGGCCCATCATGAGGCGCGCCCGGGCGTCGGCCGGCCTGACGATCCCGACCTGGGGGTCGGCCACGACCCGGCGATCCACGCCCGCCCGCACGTCCTGGACCCCGTAGGCCGTGAGGTCGTCGAGCTCCTCGATGTCGTAGAACCCGACGTCCTCGCGCTCGGCCACCTGCACCGGGCCCAGCCGGGCCACGAGCTCGTCGACGAGAGCGGCATCGGCCACCGACCACGAGCCGGCCTCGAGCGCGTCGCGGTAGGACGAGGCCACGGCAGCGGCCTCCTCGTGCTCGAGCACCCCGCGCGTGATCGCGTAGGCGTGGTCGGTGTCGGCCAGGGTGAGCAGCAGCTCGCGCGGGTCGAGCTGGCGCCACCAGGAGGCAAGGAACTCGTCGACGTCCCGGGAGCCGTCGAACGCCTCGAGGAAGGTGTCACGCTCTCCCTGCCGCACCGAGCGCCAGGCGGCCTCCGCGAGAACGGCGCGCGCGGCATCCGTGCCGAGGTTGTGCTGGTGGCCGCGCAGCACGTCCGAGCGCACCCGCCGCAGGGCCGGCTCGTCGAGCCGCACCGCATGGCCCGCGATGAAGGCGCGGAAGGACGCGGGCGCCCCGACGGGTGGGCGTGCGGCCAGGCGCGCGAGCAGCCGGCGGAGTCGCAGCGATCCCTTGATCGCCGCGACCTCGGGGGTGTCCAGTCGCATCGCGGTCATGCCGTCGACGAGGTCGCCGAGCGCTCGCAGTGCCACCGACTCCTCACCCAGGCTCGGGAGCACGCGCTCGATGTACGCGGTGTAGGCCGCCGACGGCCCGACCACGAGGATCCCGCCGTTCTCGAAGCGTCGGCGCTCGTTGTACAGCAGGTAGGCGGCGCGGTGCAGCGCGACGACGGTCTTGCCGGTGCCGGGGCCACCCGTGATCTCGGTGATGCCGCGCGAGGGTGCGCGGATCGCCTCGTCCTGGTGGCGCTGGATCGTCGCGACGATGTCACGCATCTGGCGGCCGCGGCTGCGAGTGAGGGCTGCCATGAGGGCGCCGTCGCCGAGCACGACGAGGTCGTCGGGTGCGGCCGGCACCATGAGGTCGTCCTCGGCGCCGACGACGGTCGCCCCGGAGCACCGCAGCACCCGGCGGCGCACGACGCCCATGGGGTCGACGGGGGTCGCCCGGTAGAACGCGGATGCCGCGGGCGCGCGCCAGTCGACGACGAGCGGCTCGTAGTCGTCGTCGCGGACCCCGAGGCGGCCGATGTAGCGCACCTCGCGCTCGTCGGCGGTGGACTGCTCCTCACCGAGGTCGAGGCGGCCGAAGACCAGCCCCTCGTACTGCTTGTCGATCATCGCGCGTCGTCGAGCCGCGGCGTAGACGAGGGCGTCGCGCTCGAACAGGCCCGTCATCTCCTCGTCGCGGACGTCGCCGGTGCGGGACGTGCGGCCGCGGGCCATGCCGTCGGCCTCGACGTCGGCCGCTCGGCGGCTGGCCTTCTCGAGCTCGGCGTAGACCCGGTCGACGTGGGCCTGCTCGTGCGCGAGCTCGGCCGCGACATCGGGTGTGGTGTCGGGCGCCGTGGGTCGGGCGGTCACGAGGGTGGCTCTCCTGGCTGGGCTGCTGGTGCACGTGGCGCTGGCCACGGAACTCACCAGTCTAGCCGCGCGGGATGCCGTGGTCTCCCCGAGCACCGTCCGGGTGCTCACCAGACGGGCGGATGCCGGGTGCTCGCGTCTCGTGGGCGCCCGCACCTCTACATTGGGCCCGTGAAGGTTCTCGTCGTCGGGTCCGGGGCCCGCGAGCACGCCATCGTCCGATCCCTCCGCCTCGACCCGTCGGTCGACGAGGTCGTCGCAGCCCCGGGCAACCCCGGGATCGCCGCACTCGCCCGGTGTGAGCCACTGCCCGGCGGGGTGACGGATGCCGGTGCCGTCGTCGCCCTCGCGGGCGACCTCGGCGCCGACCTCGTCGTCATCGGGCCGGAGGCCCCGCTCGTCGTCGGCGTCGCGGATGCCGTGCGCGCTGCCGGCTTCGCGTGTTTCGGTCCCTCGGCGAAGGCCGCGCGCCTCGAGGGCAGCAAGGCGTTCGCCAAGGAGGTCATGTCGGCGGCGGAGGTGCCCACCGGCCTGGCCCACGTGTGCACGACCATCGACGAGGTGGCCGACGCCCTCGACGCCCTCGGCGCCCCCCACGTCGTCAAGGACGACGGGCTGGCCGCGGGCAAGGGCGTCGTCGTGACCGATGACCGGGACGAGGCCCTCGAGCACGCGCGCGCCTGCCTGGCCAAGCCCGACGGTGCCGTGGTGGTCGAGGAGTTCCTCTCCGGGCCCGAGGTCTCGCTGTTCTGCCTGTGCGACGGAACCACCGTCGTGCCGCTGAGCCCCGCCCAGGACTTCAAGCGGGTCGCTGACGGTGACGCCGGGCCGAACACCGGCGGGATGGGCGCGTACAGCCCGCTCGACTGGGCTCCGGACGGGCTCGTGGACGACGTCGTGCGCCGGGTCGCGCAGCCGGTCGTCGACGAGATGCGCCGTCGTGGCACGCCGTTCGTCGGGGTGCTCTACGTCGGGCTCGCCCTCACCCCGCGGGGGCCCAGGGTCATCGAGTTCAACGCCCGGTTCGGTGACCCTGAGACGCAGGTGGTGCTCGCCCGGCTGCTCACTCCGCTCGGTGGCCTGTTGCACGCGGCCGCGACCGGCCGTCTCGAGGAGGTGCCGCCGCTGCGCTGGTCGGCGCAGCACGCCGTGACCGTCGTCGTCGCTGCCGAGAACTACCCCGGCACGCCCCGAACCGGCGACCCCATCACCCTGGCGGACGTGGCGCCAGGTGGTGGAGAGGCAGGCGGCGAGGCGGAAGGCGAGGCACGCGAGGCGGATGGCGAGGCAGGCGAGGCGGATGGCGAGGCAGGCGAGGCAGGCGAGGCAGTTGGCGCGTCCCCCGCCTACGTGCTGCATGCCGGCACGGCGCGTGATGCCGAGGGACGGCTCGTGTCCGCCGGCGGGCGGGTCCTCTCGGTGGTCGCCACCGGCGACTCCCTGGCCCTGGCCAGGGCGCGCGCCTATGCCGCGGTGGCAGGCATCCACCTGCCCGGCTCGCACCACCGCACCGACATCGCCCTGCTCGCCCAGCGGGGCGAGATCACGATCTGACCCGTACGGCGGGGGCGAGGGTCAGTTCAGGCGACGGGTGCCCTCGGGCAGTGCCCCGCCGGCGTGCACGGATGCCGTGAGGTCCTCGAGCGCGGTGAGGGCGACGTTCTGGCTCCACGGGCCGAACGACACCCGGGCCACGCCGAGCTGCTGCAGCGTGTCGAGCGGCAGTGAACCCGGGACCGCGATGAGGTTGACCCGGCGCTCGCCGAGGGCCTGCACCAGCGCCGTCACCGTGGGCTCGTCGAGCAGTCCGGGAACGAAGACGGTCGACGCCCCTGCGTCGAGGTAGGCCCGGCCGCGCTCGATCGCGTCGGCCAGCACGGCATCCGGGGCGCGGTCGCCGGCTCGCAGGAACGCATCGGTGCGTGCGTTGAGCACGAACGGGATGCCGGCCCGCTCACCCGCCGCGACGGCCTGCGAGACCGCGCGCACGGCATCCGGGAGTGGTTTGAGCTGGTCCTCGAGGTTGGCCCCGACGATGCCGACGTCGATGGCCCGGTCGACCGTGCCCCCCGGGTCGCCGTAGCCGGCCTCGAGGTCGGCCGTGACGGGGAGGTCGACGGCTGCGGCAATCCGCCCGACCGCCTCGATCATCAGGTCGCGGGGGATCTGCTCGCCGTCGGGGTAGCCGTGGGCGGAGGCGATCGAGTGGCTGGCCGTCGCGAGGGCGCGGGTGCCGGGCACGCCGGCCACGGTGCGGGCGCTGATGACGTCCCAGACGTTGACGAGGACGAGGAGGTCGGGGTCGGTGTGCAGGCGCTGGAGCTCGGCGGCCTTGTCGAGGGTGCTCATGCCCAGCAACCTAATGGCCCTGCGTGCGCGGGGCTGCGAGCGTGGCGACGACGGCGAGCCCGGCCCCGGCGGCCATCAGGGCGGCGAAGGTGGCCCCGTCGGTGTCCGCGCCACGGATCGCGACGACGGCGCCCACGATCGCCGTCTGCGCGGCAACCCCGGTCGACACGGCCAACCCCTGGGCGGCGCTGACCCTTCCGTGCTCGGATGCCGGGGCGAGGGCGAGCAGCTGGGTCGAGATCGTGGGCGAGACGATGCCCATGCCGAGGGCCGCGACGGCCCACCCGACGAGGCCAGGGACGAGCCCGAAGAGGCTGAGGGAGAGCAGGATCGGGCCGGTCGACCCGACGGCGATGAGGGCCGACCCGAGGCGCACCCGGCCCGGTGCGGTGGTGCCGCGCTGCACGCGATCGGTGCTCGAGAGCCACGAGCCCATCGCCCAGAGCGTGCCGGTCACCGAGAGGGACACCCCGGCTTGGGCGGTGCTGGCCCCATGAGTCTGCACGAGCATGAGCGGGATCACCCCGCCGACGGCGGTGAAGGCCGCCGCGATGAGCAGGCGCACGGCGATGACGGTCGGCACGCCACGGTGCAGCCGGGCCGTGCCACGGGGCAGGGCTCGGGCCGCCCCGATGACGACGAGGACCAGTCCTGCGGCGATGACTCCTGCCCCGGTGGTGCGGGTGCTCGGTACGGCGAGCAGGGGTGCGCTGAACGTCGTGACGGCCAGGCCTGCGGCCAGGAGCAGGGCGGCCGCCGTCCGACCGCGCTCGGATGCCGTCGCGCCGGCATCCGTGCTCGACGCGCCGCCCGCGTGGGTGTGGCGCAGCGCTGGCCGCAGGAGGGCGTAGGCGACGGGGGCGACGAGCAGGGGGCCGAGGAAGACGACCCGCCATCCGGCCAGCGCGTCGAGGCCACCGGCCAGGCTCGGGCCGAGGAGCGAGGGCAGGATCCATGCCGCGGCGAAGGTCGCGAACACCTTGGCGCGCAGCTGTTCGGGCAGCGCCTGCGCGACGAGCACCATGAGAGAGGTGTCGACCAGTGCCTCGGCAGCCCCCGAGATCGCGCGACCGGCGACGAAGACCGCCATCGTCGGCGCGAGGGCCGAGACGACCTGCGCCACGACGAAGAGCGCCAGTCCCCACAGGAGGACCGGGCGGGGCCCGGCGCGGTCGGTCCAGCCGCCGGACCAGGCCATGGCGACGGTGAAGGTCACGAGGGTGGCCCCGGTCGACGCACCGAACAGCGCCCACCCGTCGAGCTCGCGCACCACCGTCGGGAGGATCGTCATGACGGCGCGGTTCTCGAACGCCGCGAGGGTGACGAGCGCGATGATGCCGATGACGACCGGCAGGTGGGCGCGGTCGAGCAGGCGGAGGGGCGTTTCGGCCGTCGGGGCGTCGGTGACGGGCGCTGGGGTCGCTGCGGGCGGCATCCGGCAAGTCTTGAACCTCAAGTGCGCTTGAGGTCAAGTCGGTCTACCGTGGAGTCGTGGACCGACACGACCTGCTCCCGATCGGCGAGGTCGCGCAGCGTGCGGGC
>DATIAB010000275.1:0-9461 GCA_035458265.1 Ornithinibacter sp.
CAGCCACACCATGGTGCCGACGGCGACCAGGTTCGGTCGCGTCGCGGGCCCTTGCCCGGGGATCGAGGGCACGGGCCCCACGGGCCTGGTCTGGGGAGCTGTCTGAGTCGCCACGAACGCCATTATGGCGGGAAGTTCCCGTGCGCGCTGCGGTGACCCCCAGAAAGGCTCGACAAGTCCTCGAAAGTTGCGGGCGACCGCACCCGTCCCGCCGGGCCCGAGGCACCGATCTGCCTTGGGAACAGGGGCGACGGGGCCACCGGTACGATGCCCGCATGACAGCTTCGCACGGCACCGACACCTCGGCCCAGGCTCCGGCGACCGATGGCATCCACCGGGTGTCGGTCCTCCTCTACAGCGACGACGTGACGACCCGCGACGCCGTGCGCGCGGCCGCCGGCCGGCGCCCCGCGCGAGACGTCGAGATCGTCAGGTGGCACGAGTGCGCGACGGCCGAGGCCGTCGTCGAGGCCATGGATGCCGGGGGGTACGACGTCGTCATCCTCGACGGTGAGGCCTCCCCGCTCGGTGGCCTCGGGCTGTGTCGCCAGCTGAAGAACGAGATCTTCCGGTGCCCGCCCATCCTCGTGCTCACGGGTCGCCCGCAGGACGGCTGGCTCGCGGGCTGGTCGCTCGCCGACGAGTCCGTCTCACACCCCCTCGACCCGATCGCCGTGTCCGAGGCCGTTGCGGCCCTCGCGCGCACGCGGGTCGCGGTCGGCTGAGCGGCGTGACCGTCGCTGATCCGGCAGGGACCACCTGGCCGGACGTCCTGACCACGCTGCTGCGTCGCGAGGACCTCACCACCGAGCGGGCCGGCTGGGCGATGGCCGAGATCATGTCCGGCGAAGCGAGTCCGGTGCAGGTTGCCGGGTTCCTCATCGCCCTGCGCGCGAAGGGTGAGACCGTCGACGAGCTGCGCGGCATCGCCGACGTCATGCTCGAGCACGCACACCGCATCGACGTGCCCGGGCCGAGCATCGACATCGTCGGCACGGGCGGAGATCGCATGCACTCGGTCAACATCTCGACGATGGCATCGATCGTCGTGGCGGCCACGGGGCTGCGGGTCGTCAAGCACGGGAACCGCGCGGCGTCGTCGAGCGCGGGCGCGGCGGACGTCCTCGAGGCGCTCGGGGTGTCACTGACCCTCGGCCCCGATCGGGTTGCAGCCGTCGCCCAGGAGGCCGGGATCACGTTCTGCTTCGCCTACGCCTTCCACCCGTCGATGCGGCACGCGGCGGTCGCCCGACGCGACCTCGGCGTGGGGACCGCCTTCAACGCGCTCGGCCCTCTGACCAACCCGGGCCAGCCGACGTATGCCGCAGTGGGGGTCGCCGACGCGAGGATCGCCCCGCTCATCGCGGGCGTGTTCGCGGGCCGTGGTCGCTCGGCGGCGGTCTTCCGGGGAGACGACGGCCTCGACGAGCTGACGCTCGCGACGACGTCCACCGTGTGGTGGGTCCGCGATGGTGTCGTCACCGAGCTCTCCCTCGACCCCACCGACCTCGGTCTCGACCGCAGCCCGGTGGAGGCACTACGGGGTGGGGATGCCGCCCACAACGCCCAGGTCGTGCGTGACCTGCTCGCTGGGCAGTCGGGACCGGTGCGCGACGCGGTGGTGCTCAACGCGGGTATCGCGCTCGCCACGGCATCCGGTGTGGATGGCCCGGCCTCAGCGGCGAGCCTGACCGAGGCGGTGCGCGAAGGAATGTCGCGGGCGCGGGCGGCGATCGACTCCGGTGACGCGCAGAGGCTCCTGGAGCGCTGGGTCAGCGCGACGGTGGCGCCGGGCTGACGTCCGCTGCGACGTCAGCTCTCCAGACCGAGGCTGAAGGCCGCCTCGAGGTCGTGCGCCGAGTAGGTGCGGAAGGCGATGTGTGTGTTCGTGCCCGTGACGCCGACGACCTTGTTGAGCCGGTCGGCGATGGTGTCGGCGAGATCCTCGTGCTTTCTCACGCGGACCATCGCGATGAGGTCGGCGTCGCCGGCGACGGAGTAGACCTCGGTGACGCCGTCGAGGTCGGCGATCTCCTGAGCCACCTCGGGGATGCGGTCGACGTCGGCGGTGATGAGGACGATGGCGGTGATCACCGGCCCAGACTAGCCGGGCGGGTCACTTCGCGGACCGGATGCCGTGCTCAGCGCGCGCCGGCGAAGCCGCCAACCTCCCGCCGCGCGCTCTCGAGAGGCTCGAGCTCGGCCCGCACCGGCGCGGCGCCCCCCACGGGGCAGGTCCAGGCACCCTCGAGCTCGACGATGCGAACCCCGGGGGACTCCAGCCACCGGAGGATCTTCTCGCTCTCCTCAGGTGTGGCGGCGGTCGAGGGGGCGAGCGGGGGCGCGACGACTTCGGCGCTGGCACGCAGCGCGCCGATGTAGGGCATCGGGTCGGCCCCCCGGGGTGAGCTGGTGCTGCCGGCGAGGCGACCGTGACGCACGCAGATCACCTCCCAGCCACCGAGGATGGTGCGCCGGGCTGCGACGATCTCGGCGCTGCGGGCGAGAGGGTCCAACCGCTGGGAGCGCGACGTGCCGCGCACGAGCGCCACGAGCCGGTCGCGGACCACCTGGGCGTCCTCGAACCGCTGCTGGGCCGCCAGCTCGGACATCCGGTCGCGGAGGGCGGTGAGCAGGTCACGGGTACCGCCGGCCAGCAGCTCGGCGGCCCGGTCGACGATGTCGGCATAGTCGTCGACGGACTGGGCGCCGGTGCAGGGGGCACCGCAGCGACCCATGTCGGCGAGTGCGCACGCTGACCGTGGCCGGGTGGGGGAGAGCCGCTCGAGGCACTGACGAAGGGGCAGCACCTCGTGCACGGCGGCGATCGCCGCCTCGGCGGCCGAGCGCGAGGCAAAGGGCCCGGCATACCGTGCACCGTCGTCGGCGACGGCGCGCACGACGGACAACCGTGGGAACGGCTCGACGGTGAGCTTGACCCACGGTGCCTTCTCCGGGTGTCGCGAGCGGCGGTTGTAGCGGGGCTTGTGCTGGGCGATCAGGCGCAGCTCGCGCACCTCGGCCTCGAGGGTGGTGGCACAGACGATGGGGCTCACCGACTCGGCGATGCGCACCATCTCGCCCATGCGCCGGCGGTGTTCGGATGCCGTGAAGTACGAGCGCACGCGGGTGCGGATCGACACCGAGGTGCCGACATAGAGGACATGGCCCTGCCCGTCCTTGAAGAGGTAGACGCCCGGCGCGTCGGGGAGGTCGTCGGCGAGGTGTCGTTTGCGGCGGCGCGCCGGGGAGACGCGGGCGGTGTAGTCGAGCAGCTCTTCGAGCGAGTGCACTCCGAGCGAGCCCACTCGCTCCAGCAGTCCGTGGAGGACGTCGACCGTGGCGCGGGCGTCGTGCAGGGCCCGGTGGTCGGGCGTCGTGGTGGCTCGAAAGAGCCGGGCAAGGCTGGCGAGCCGGTGGTTCGGCACCTCGTCTCGACGCACCAGCTGGCGTGCGAGGTGGACGGTGTCGAGGACGCGAAAGCCGGGCCACTCGTGCTCGGTGCGTCGCGCCGCCGCCTTGAGGAAGGAGATGTCGAAGCCTGCGTTGTGGGCCACGAGGACGCTGCCGGTGGCGAACTCGAGGAACGCCGGGAGGGCGGACTCGATGCGCGGGGCCGACGCGACCATGGAGTCGGTGATGCCCGTGAGCACGGAGATGAACGCAGGGATGGGGCCGCCGGGGTTGACCAGGGTCTGGAACTCGCCGATCACCTCGCCGCCTCGTACCTTGACCGCGCCGATCTCGGTGATCCCGCACTCGGCGGGGCTGCCACCCGTGGTCTCGAGGTCCACGACCACGAAGGTCACGGTGGCCAGCGGAGTGCCCAGGTCGTCGAACGTGCCCTGCACCATGGTGGGGCCTTCGACCGTGCTCATGTCGCTGACCGTAGGTGTCGCCACCGACAGGGTCGTTGAGGCGCGCGGGTTCAGACAGGTTTCACCGGTCTTCCGGCTCCCTGCCTGCCGCCCCTACCCCAGGTACTTCCAGCAGGTCGTGAGGGCTTGTCAGTGGTCCCTCCTACCGTGGACGCAGACCACCTGGAAAGGGGTGAGGAACCGATGACTGCCCACGACCTCACGATGACCGTCGAGTGCCGAACGTGCCCGGTGCGCGAGCTGCACTGCGGCGAGTGCATGGTGCCCGTCCTGCTCGACCTCGCCGCGACCTCGCTGCGCGTCGACCTCGCTCTCGACCCGCAGGAACGGGCCGCCGTCACCCGCCTCGTGAGCGCCGGTCTCGTCGATGCCGACACGGCCGCACGGGCTCGGGCTCAGCTCACGCCGGCCACCGGCCACGCAGGGGCCGACACCCAGGGAGGGCGAGCCGTCGGCTGATGCTCCTTACGATGGGTCGGTGTCCCGCCGATCGCGTGTGAGTCACGGCGTGAGCGTCGTGCTGCTGGCAACCCTCGCAGCGCTCGCCGGGTGCTCGAACGCGGTCGACCTCGAGGTCGGCGGCGCGACCCCCACCGCGTCGAGGGTGTCCTCGGATGCCGCGCGGACGGCATCCGCCTCGGAGGTCACCGAGCTGTTGGACCGCCGAGCGGCCGCCATCGTCGCGGGCGACGAGGCCGGGTTCGCGGCCACGGTCGCCGATCCGAACAGCACCGAGGGGCGACGCCAGCTGGCCGGCTACCAGGCAGCGCGGGCTCTGGGGGTCTCCCGACTCGAGGTCGCACCGGCAGTCGTGAGCCGGGACAAGGCCCAGGTGGAGGTTCGCTATCGCCTCGGGGGCCTCGACAGCGGCGACCGGATCGCGCGCCTGGACTACACGGTCAGTCCCTCAAGTTCGGGCTGGGCAGTGGTCTCCGAGCGACCCACTGGCGGGGGTGCCACCGCGCCGTGGGTGGCCATGCCCGACCTGCGGGTTCAGCGGGGCCAACACTCGCTCGTCGCGGGGACCGTTCCAGCCGCCGATCTCGCCGAACACGCGGCGGTCGTCGACCGGGCCGTCCCCGGACTGCGCCGGGAGTGGTCCGGCACCCCGGGGAAGGTGCTCGTGCTCGCCCCCGCCACGACCGACGAGGCGGATGCCCTGCTCGGCCGGGCGGTCACCTCCGGGTCAGGGGCAGGGCTGGCCGAGGTCGCGGCGACCACCGAGGGCCCGACCGGCCCGGATGGCCGAGCGACAGGTGATCGGATCGTCCTGGACCCCAGTGCCTACGCCCGCCTCACACCCGTGGGGAGGGACGTCGTGCTCACCCACGAGCTCGCCCACGTCGCGGTACGTGCCACTGTGCCCGGAGCACCAGCGACCTGGCTCGCCGAGGGGTATGCCGACCACGTCGGCTACACCCGTGCCGGCCTGCCCGACGAACAGCTGCTCAGGCCCCTCCTCGACGAGGTGCGTGCCGGGCGAGGACCGGTGGAGCTCCCGGGCAACAGCGACCTGCAGCCGACCGCCGGCGACCTCGAGGTTCCCTACCTCGCTGCCTGGCAGGCGGTCGAGCTCATTGCCGACCAGCACGGTGAGGAGGTGCTGCGACGGCTGGTGGCGGCCGCGGCATCCACGGGAACCGCCTCCGACGCGGAGGCGGCGACCGATGCCGCGCTGGTCGCTGTGCTCGGCACGAGCAGGAGCGAGCTCACCCGGGCCTGGCAGGCCCGCCTCCGGCGCCTCGCCGGTTGACGGGCGCGGCCCCGCCGGCGATGAGTGGAGCCCCGGCCGGGTGACGCCTGGATGCCGTGGGGTCCACCGCGCGCGAGCGGACCGGGACGGTCCGGATGACGATCAGGAGCACTCCGAAGCGCGTTCGAGCGCCCGCTCGGCCACGGCGCGGGCGGACGGTACGGCGGATTCGACGAACGACACGCGGGTGCGGCGTTCGATCAGGTCCTCCACGCACAGGGCTCCTTCGTGCAGGACGCCGAACAACATCTCGGCACCGGTGGTCCGACAGTGCTCGCTGACGGGCCCCGCGAGGTCCGGGTGGGCAGCCGCCAACGCTGCGACCGCGGTCGCCTCCGTGCCGTAGCGGCGGACCAGGCGTGTCTCCTCCGGGAGGAGGGCCAGCAGATGCGGAGCGGCAGCGCCCACCAGGGGAAGGCTCGCCGTTCGGCTCGGAGGGACAGCACCGACTCTGATGCCCACCGCGTCCACTGCCTCCTCGGCCATCTGCCGGTAGGTCGTCAGCTTTCCCCCGGCGATGGTGATGGGGTGCCCGGGTCGGGTGAGGAGCAGATGTCGCCGAGAGATGTCGGGGCTCTCGCCAGTCGCGCGATCGGTGACGAGCGGCCTCACCCCGGCGAACCGTCCCACGACGTCCGCTGCGGTGAGCGGGCGCTCGAGGGCGGCGTTGATCGTCCTCAGGATGAACGCCTCGTCCTCGGGTGGCACTCGGGGAGCAAGGCCGTCGACACCGGGAGCCAGGGAGTCGGTGGGTCCGATGAGGACGAGGTCATCGGCCAACGGGGCAGCGAGGACGTATCGCCCGAAGTGGTCTGGCACCGGCACGTTGACCACGGCCCTGAGCCCGCTGATGGCGCGGCTGCGGACGATCAGGTGCGAGCCGCGGCTGGGCACGATCGTGATGGAGGGTTCGTGCGTGCCGGACCAGACCCCGGTGGCGTTGACCACCCAGCCTCTGGCCGTGAGCGACTCGCCCGTCAGCTCGTCGCGCAGCTCGGCGTGGTCCTCGCCGAGGGCCACGGCGCTGCAGCGCGTGACGACATCGACTCCATGCGCCGCGGCCGTCCTGGCCACCATCGTGACCAGACGTGCGTCGTCCTCGACCTGGCCGTCCCAGTACAGGACGGCACCTCGCAAACCGGCCCGCCCGATGCCGGGCGCGTGCGCCAGGGTCGCTGTGGCATCGAGCCGGCTGGGGCGGGGCAGGAGGGCGCGGGGCGTGCCGGCGGCAGCCCGCAGGAGATCCGCGGCCCGCACGGTGAGGGTCGACGCCACCTCAAGCGGTCGGCTCGAGGTCTCGTGCAGCGGAAGGAGGTTCGGCACCGGGCGGACGAGATGGGGCGCGATGGCAGTCATCAGGGCGTGCCGCTCCCGCGCCGACTCCCACGCGATCCGCAGGTGACCCTTCACGAGGTAGCGCAACCCGCCGTGGACGAGCTTCGAGCTCCACCGACTCGTGCCCGCAGCGAGGTCGACGCGTTCGACGAGGGCCGTGCGCAGACCTCGTGATGCGGCATCCAGCGCGACCCCGGCACCGGTGATGCCGCCGCCGACCACGATGACGTCGTAGCGGATGTCGGCGAGGGCCTGTAGGGCCGACGCGCGAGTCGCGGCGGTGATGGACGAAGACCCCCGAAGGGATCCGTGCGAGCGGTGGGTGGTGCCCATGGCGGTTCGGCGGCTCCCGGTTCGTGGGCGCGCGGGGCGCCTCTCTGCAACAGTGAAGCGCATGGACGACATCCTCGTGCGGTCGATCGGCCGGTCGGTCTGGCACGGCTGGGGTGACCCATCGGAGGCCCACCCCCTGGGACCAGCCGGTTGGGCGGCCCTCGAGCGCGAGATCGGCGTGACCCGTATAAACCCCGTGCGACCAGTGGCCCTGGCGGACGTGCGGCTCCCCGACCAACGGTTGGGCCACGAGACCCTGGGAGCCCTGGTCGCCGAGGTGGGCGCCCAACACGTCCACACGGACCGGTGGTGGCGCGTGCACCATGCTGGCGGCAAGGGATATCCAGACCTCCTGCGGCTGCGTGCGGGAGACGGCTCTGCGGCGCCGGACGCGGTGGTCGTGCCCGGCGACCCGTCAGAGGTCCAGGCACTGCTCAGGGTCTGCACCGAGCACAGGGTGGCGGTGATCCCCTACGGCGGCGGCACGAGTGTGGTGGGTGGGGTGGGTCGTCCGGACGCCGACCTCGCCCGGTTCACCGGCGTCGTCGCCGTCGACCTTCGCAGGCTGGACAAGGCGGGAGCGATCGACTCCGTCTCCCTCACTGCGACGCTCGGCCCCGGTCTGCGCGGGCCCGACGTCGAGCAGGTGCTGCGCCCGCACGGCCTCACCCTGGGTCACGTGCCGCAGAGCCACCAGGAGGCCACTCTCGGTGGCTACGTCGCCACCCGATCCGCCGGCCAGGCCTCGACCGGGTACGGCCGGATCGACGACAACGTCCTCGGCGTCAGGGTGGCCACGCCCCGGGGTGAGCTGGTCCTGGGCGGGCGAGGCCCCGCATCAGCCGCCGGGCCACGGCTGCTCGACGTCGTCGTCGGCAGTGAAGGGGCCCTCGGCATCATCACCGAGGTCACCATGCAGGTTGCACCTGCGCCGACCACCAAGAGGTACGGCGCGTGGCTGTTCGCCTCCTTCGCCGAGGGCTGTGAGGCGCTGCGATACCTTGCGCAGCGGGTGGGGCGCGGAAACGCCCCGGAGGTGTGTCGACTCTCGGACCCGGTCGAGTCCCGGGTCAACCTCGCCATGGCCGGACGCGCCGGGTCCGCAATCCTGCGCTACGGCCGGCGCCGCCATCTGCGCGAGCCCACCCTCCTCGTGCTCATCTGGGAGGGCCGCGACAGCCGGGTTCTGGCTGCTCGCCATAGGGCCTGCACGGGTGCGCTGCGGGCTCACGGCGGACGTCGCGTGCCACGCCGTGTGGCGCAGGCATGGGAGAGGGGGAGGTTCACGGGGCCCTACCTTCGCGACGAGCTCATGGACCACTCGATCCTCGTGGACACGATCGAGACCGCGACGTCGTGGCGCAACCTCACCGACCTGCACGACACGGTCGCAGGGGTGTTGCGGTCGGCGCTCGAGACCGACGGGGTGCGGGCGCTGGTCATGTGCCACGTCTCGCACATCTACGCGACCGGGGCATCGCTCTACTTCACCGTCATCGCCCCCCAGGCCGCTGAACCGATGGACCAGTGGCGTCGCTTCAAGGGCGCGGCAAACGACGCTGTTCTCGCTGGAGGCGGGACGATCACCCATCACCACGGGGTCGGCAGGGACCACCGGGCCGCGCTCGCGGAGGAGATCGGAGACGTCGGCGTGCGGTTGCTGCGCGCTGTCAAGAAGGAGCTCGACCCCACAGGGGTGCTCAACCCCGCAACTCTGGTGCCTGACCTACCTGACCCTTCCGCCTGACCAGGTCCGCGCGCCGACGACGTCGTCCGTCGGGGCGTCCTGGGGCAGGACGAGCGAGGCTGCGACCAGGGCTGCCACGAGCCAGAACTGGTTGTAGAACCCCTGCTTGTTGACGAGGTTGGCGACGGCCAGGACGAGAGCCAGCCAGCGCAGTACCTCGGCGACGTCCGGCTGGCGCCGCCACACGGCATACGCGGCGACGGCGACGATGCCGACCATCGCGGCGCCCGTCACGGCGAACGGAAGGGTCACGCCGTGCTCGTTGAGGGCGTACAGGTACCAGGTGTTCGCGAACCTGATGGGGTGGAAGTTCAGCAGGGTGATGACGGTGTCGTCCACGAACGCGCCCGGGTCGGCGATGACCCACGGCAGGATCAGCAGCCCGGCCAACCCACCGGTTGCGAGGGTGCGCGAG
>DATIAB010000276.1:0-2792 GCA_035458265.1 Ornithinibacter sp.
GTTGTCCCGCTGACGCTAGCAGCGCCCGATCCGCCGTCGACCGCTGGTCTGCGGCTGGCATGCTGGCGCCCATGACGAGGGGGCCCCGAGCCGTACGCCGCCCGCTGGGGGCGGCAGCGCTGGCGGCGGTGCTGCTCAGTCCCGTCGGCCTCACCGGCTGCGCGGGCATCGGTCAGCCCGACCCCTACGACTCCCCGGGCATCAACGGCCTCGTCATCCCCACCCCGACCCCGGCGCCTGCCGACTTCGTCCAGGGCGTCGACAACCCGTGGCTGCCGCTCGAGCCGGGGACACGGTGGACCTACGACATCAGCGAGTACGGGCGCACCACGGGCAGCATCGTGGTGGACGTGCTCGACGGCACGGTCCCGGTCGCCGGTCTCGACGCCACGGCGGTCGAGGCCACGACCAGCATGGCCGAGGGCGCGACCACCGTGGAGACCCACCTCTACGCCCAGGACGAGGCGGGGAACGTGTGGCTGGTCGGCGCGGACGCGGGGGACACCTCCTGGCGCGCGGGCGACGGCGGCGCGCAGGCCGGGCTCGCGATGCCCGCCGACCCGCGGCTCGGCGACGGCTGGCTGTCGTACGACGTCCCGGACCTGCCGCGCGCGAGCGCCACCATCGAGGACCAGTCCAGTGAGCTGGTGCAGCTGCGCAACGACGCCGACACCACGACCCGCACGGTGTACGAGAAGGGTGTCGGCCTCGTGGGACTCGAGGACCTCGACGCCGGCTGGACCGCCGAGCTGGTCGAGGACCAGTAGGTCAGTCGGGACGCCGCACCTGGGTGCGGCCGTCGTCGTCACCCTCGGGGTTGCCCCAGTGGCCGGGCGCGCTCTGACCCGGCTGCTGCGGCTGCTGGCCGGGCTGCTGGGGTGCGCCCCACTGGCCCGGCTGGGACTGACCGGGTTGGGTCGGCGGCTGCTGGGGTGCGGGCTGACCCCACTGCCCGGGCTGCCCGGGCTGCTGCTGGGGAGCGGCCTGCGGTGCGCCGTAGGCCGGGTCGGGCTGCTGGCCGGGCTGGCCCCACTGCTGCTGCGGGGGAGCGCCCCACGCGGCGCCGGGCTGGCCCCAGCTGCCCGGCTGGCCCTGGTTCCACTGGGCCTCGTAGTTGCCCGGCACGTACTGGTCCCTCCTGCCGCCGCCGAAGTTGAGGCCCGAGCCGGCGACCGGCTCGGCACCCTGGCCGAAGAGGACGGGGTAGGTGAGGCCGGCGATCGCGGCGCCGAGCAGCGGTGCGAGCACGAACAGCCACAGCTGGACGATGGCGTCGGTGCCGGCGAAGACGCCGACACCGATCGAGCGGGCCGGGTTGACCGACGTGCCGGTCAGGGGGATCGAGGCGAAGTGGATCATCGCGAGCGACAGGCCGATCGCGAGCGGGCCGAGCGCGACGTTGACGTCGTTGCGCGCGTCGGTGACGGCGAGGATGACCCAGACGAAGACCGCGGTCATCAGCAGCTCGAGCAGCAGGGCGGCCCACCACGCGAATCCGGAACCCTGGTCGCCGAAGAAGTTCTGGCCCATGTTGCCCTCGGCCACGAAGCCCTCGAAGCCGTGGCCCAGGCCGAAGAGCACGGCCCCGGCGAGCAGGGCGCCGAGCAGCTGCGCCGCCATGTAGATGCCGACCTGGCTCCACGGCAGGCGTCCGCCCAGGACGGCGCCGAGCGTCACGGCCGGGTTGAAGTGGCCACCGGAGATGCGTCCGAAGGCGTAGGCCATGACGAGGACGGTGAGGCCGAAGGCCAGGCCCGTCGCGACGAGGTCGCCGCCGCTGTAGACGGCGGTGCCGCAGCCGAAGAAGACGAGCACGAAGGTGCCCAGGACCTCTCCCGTGAACTTCTGCCCGGTGGTCGGTGTGTCTTCCACGAGTTCGCTCATCGCGAGTCCCTCCAGAGTCAGGTGGCCGTACCCCTCGTAGGCCACGCGAAGCCTAGCGGCGGAGAAACGGGGGTGCGAGGGTAGGCGAGTCGCACCCGCTTCCCGGCGTCAGGTATCTTGACGTCAAGAGTTATGCCCGGACCAGATCACGAGCTGCAGGAGCTGTCGTACATGGCCAAGATCATCTACACCCACACCGACGAGGCGCCGCTGCTCGCGACGTACTCGTTCCTCCCGATCATCGCCGCCTACGCGAAGACCGCCGGTGTGGACGTCGAGACCCGTGACATCTCGCTGGCCGGTCGCGTGATCGCGCAGTTCCCCGACCGGCTCACCGACGAGCAGCGCCTCGACGACGCGCTCGCCGAGCTCGGCGAGCTCGCGACGAAGCCCGAGGCCAACATCATCAAGCTGCCCAACATCTCCGCTTCGATCCCGCAGCTCAAGGCCACCATCGCCGAGCTGCAGTCGCAGGGCTACGACCTGCCCGACTACCCCGAGAACCCGCAGACCGACGAGGACCGCGAGATCCGCGCCCGCTACGACAAGGTGAAGGGCTCCGCGGTCAACCCGGTGCTGCGCGAGGGCAACTCCGACCGCCGCGCCCCCGCCTCGGTGAAGAACTACGCCAAGGCCCACCCCCACTCGATGGGCGCGTGGAGCAGCGACTCGAAGACGTCGGTCGCGACGATGGGCCACGACGACTTCCGCAGCAACGAGCAGTCCGTGGTCATCCCGGCCGACGACACGCTCTCGATCGTCCACGTCGCCAGCGACGGCGCCGAGACGGTCCTCAAGGAGGGCCTCGAGGTCCTCGAGGGCGAGGTGGTCGACGCGACCTTCATGAGCGCGGCCCACCTCGACGAGTTCCTCGAGCAGCAGGTGGCGAAGGCCAAGGCCGACGGGGT
>DATIAB010000277.1:0-3758 GCA_035458265.1 Ornithinibacter sp.
CATGATGTCGCTCGCCGCACCGACCGCCTCGCCGACGCTGACGATCCTCGCCGCGAGCCCGATGACGTCATGGCGGCGGATGCGCGCGTGCTCGTCCCTGGCCAACCGGCGGGCCAGCCCCACGTGCGACTGCGCGGCCCGCGCGGCGTACAGCGCCATCGGCGGGTCGACCCCGTCACGTCGGGTGAGCAGTTCGGCCACGGCCTCGACCGACGGGGTCCGCAGGCGCACGTGCCGCGACCGCGAGCGGATGGTGATGATGACGTCCTCGACCGAGGGGGCACACAGCATCCACACCGTGCGCGGCGTGGGCTCCTCGAGGGCCTTGAGCAGCGCATCGGCCGCGCGTTCGGTGAGGCGGTCGGCATCCTCGACGACGAGCACCCGGTAGCGACCGACCGACGGGCTCCGTGCGGCCAGCTGCACGAGGTCGCGGGCCTGCTCGACCTTGATCGTCAGGCCCTCGGTCGCGATGACGTCGACGTCCGCGTGCGTGCCCTCGAGTGCGGTCCGGCACTCACGGCAGGTGCCGCAGCCACCCTCGGGGCAGAGCAGTGCGGCCGCGAAGGCGCGCGCCGCCACCGAACGACCCGACCCGGGAGGGCCGGTGAACAACCAGGCATGGGTCATGGCTGCCGGGGTGCTGACGGCGTGCTCGAGCGTGGCGACAGCGGCCTCCTGCCCGATGACGTCACGCCAGACGGTCATGACGTCACCAGCGCCATCGACTCGAGGCGGGCCATGACCTGCTCGTGCAGGCGCTCGGGAGGCTCGGCGCCATCGAGAACGAGGTATCGCTGCGGGTGCTCGGCCGCCATGGTGAGGAAGTGCTGGCGGATGGCCTCGTGGAAGGCATCGGCCTCCGACTCCAGCCGGTCGTGGGTGTCACCCCGGCGACGCCGGCCCTCGGCAGCCGTGATGTCGACGATGACGGTGAGCTCGGGAACGAGGTCGTGGACGGCCCACATCTGCAGGTCGTGCACCTCGGCGGCGCCGAGGTCGCGCCCCGCCCCCTGGTAGGCGACCGAGGAGTCGGTGTAGCGGTCGGTGAGCACGACCTCGCCGCGCTCCAGGGCGGGGCGCACGAGCTCGTCGACGTGGTGGGCCTTGTCGGCGGCGAAGAGCAGGGCCTCGGCCCGGGGCGAGACGTGGTCACCGTGGAGCACGAGGTCACGGATCGCCGCCCCGAGCTCGGTGCCGCCGGGCTGACGGGTCACGAGCACCGTGCGTCCCCGGGCGCGCAGGGCCTGCGCGAGCAGCCGAACCTGCGTCGACTTGCCCGCGCCGTCCCCACCCTCGAAGGCGATGAACAGCCCGCCGTGTCCCGTCACGCAGGCGAGCCTAGGCCAGCGCCCGGACAGGGGCGACGCGCCACCGCCGCGCAGGGTCGAGCTCAGCGCGGCTCGTGCCGGTCGGCGTTCGCGTGGATGGCGTCGTGCACGTACTGCGCCAGGCCGGGGCCCCGGTCCTCGTAGGTCTTCGTGAACCGCGGGTCGGCGAGGTACATGTCGGCCAGCCCGCGGTGGAACGTGTGGTCGAGGTCGTAGAACCAGCGAGCGATGTGCGCGCGGTGCGCCTCTGCGGCATCCATCGCCTCGTCCGAGTCGGGCGCGGCGCCCGACCCGAGCGCGGCCACGAGAGCCGCGTCCACGGCATCCCCTTCCGCCTTGATCGCCGCCCAGTCCTTGGTCGTGTAGCGCCTGGTCCGCGACGCCGACTGCTTCCACGCATCAGTCTCGCCCCAGCGCTCCTCCGCCTCGGCCTGGCGCTCCTCGGAGAAGCCGTCGCCGAAGAGCTCCTTCAGCTCGGCGGTGCTCGCGGGTCGGTCGTTCATCTCTGCCTCCAGTGCTGCGTCGATGGCGCGGACGAGCTCGCTGAGCTCGCCCAGCCGGGTCAGGACCGCATCGCGCTGGCGTCGCAGGTGCTCCGATGCCGTCCCCTCACCGTCGAGCAGGTCGCGCACCTGGGCGAGCGGCAGGCCGAGACGGCGGTAGGTGACGACGACGGCGAGCCGGGACAGGTCGGCATCCGTGTAGAGGCGGTACCCCGCAGGGGTGCGCGCGCTCGGCACGACGAGGCCCTGCGCGTCGTAGTGGTGCAGGGTGCGCACCGTGACGCCGAAGGTCTGCGCCACCTGGCCCACCGTGAGTTCCACGGATGCAGTGTGCTGGCTCGTTGCGGTCATGTCACCACCGTGGTGCCTGACGTCGCGTGAGGGTCAAGCCGGATGCCGCGGCGCGCGTGCCCGGCCCGCCCACCGGTCGGTTCGCACCACAAGGTTCAGGTTCGCGCCAGATATGAAGTGGCGCGAACCTCAAGGTTCCCCCATCGGGCGGGAATGTTCGGTTCAGGTCTTGGGGGTCTCGAACCAGGTCGACAGCGCGCCGGCGAGGCCGAGGTCACCACGGGCCTTGATCTTGCCCATCATGAACATCATCGCCGGGTTGCCCGTCCCGGTGATGAGCTTGAGGAACTCGGCGGGGCCCAGCATGAGGGACAGGTCGGCGCTCTCGCTGGCCCCGTGCTCGATGGTGCAGGTGCCCTGGTCGACGATGACCGCCCAGGTGTCGCTGCTGTCCCCCGGGCCGCCGGTGATCCGGAAGTCGATGCGCGCGCTGCGGTCGCCGGCCTGGTCGGGGCGGAACTGGTGGGGGAAGCGCGCAAAGATCGCGTGGAGGGTCTCGAGCCGGTGCTCGCCGCCGAGGTCGGCGCGGATGTCCGCGTCGGACATGCCCTTGACGAGCCCGACGAACTCGGTGGGTGAGAGGTCTTCGATGGTCTCGGGGTTCAGCGGCATACCAGCTCCGGGGTCGAGCCCGGCACGAACGTCGCGGGCGGTCCCCTGAACCTACTTTCCGGTAACCGACGGGGCAAGCACCGGCCCGGGCGCCCCGTGGGCCGTGCCGCGCACGGCAAACCGCTCGAGGAGATCGGCGGCCTCCCGCCCGGCGTCGTGTCCGCGCATCTCCATTCCCATGCGTGCCGCGGCTTCACGGTGGCCGGGGTCGTCGAGCACGTGCCGCACGGCAGCGCGCAGCCGGCGAGGCGACGGGCTCGTGCATCGGATCCGGACCCCCACACCGCTCCAGCGGATGCGCGCACCGATCTCGGCCTTCTCCTCGGTCGACCCCACCTGCACGAGAGGGACTCCGTGGTGGAGCGCCGTCGTGACACCGGTGTACCCGCCGTTCGCGACGCACACGTCGACGTGCGGGAGCAGGAGGTCGTAGGGCGCGAACTCGCAGACGCGGGCGTTTGCGGGCAACGGCGTCCCGAGGTGCGCCGCGAGCTCGGGCGCCGGGACGCTGCCCGTGGTGACGACGACGAGGACGTCTTCCCCCGCCAGCGCGCGAAGGGCCGGCACGACGAGCTCGTGCATGTCCGGGCGGATGCTGCCCTGCGTCACGTGGACGACCGGACGGGTCGAGGTCAGCAGCTCGTCCCACCACGGCGGGGGCGACCATCGCGACGGCGGGTCGGGACGCAGCGCGCCGACGAAGTGCACGGTGTCCGGCAGGTCGGCGACGGGGTACTCGAAGGACGGGGTGCAGCCCTGCAGGTGAAGGGAGGGTGAGACCGACACCTCGAGCACGCTGCGGCCGTCCGGCGCCAGCCCGAGCTCGTGCCGGAGCAGGTCGTGCTTCTCCTGGGCCTCCGCGAAGATCCACCGCCGCGTCGCCGTGCGCACGGCGTGGTTGCGCAGCCGCGACAGCGGGCCCTGCATGGGCTCGAACCCCGGCCCGAAGGCAGGCGTGGGA
>DATIAB010000278.1:0-14646 GCA_035458265.1 Ornithinibacter sp.
CGCAGCCTGAACGCCGGCGGCACCATGACGGTCACCATCGCCGGCACGGTCGTCGCACCGGCAGGGACGGTCATCATCAACACTGCCACGGCCACCGCCAACATCAAGAACACGGGCGTGCGGGCCACCGCCGAGGAGCGCACGACGGTCAAGCCGCAGTTCGACCTGACCATCACCAAGGGCGGCCAGCCGGACCCGGTCTGCGCGCGATCCTGGCCCTCTGGCACCGACGACGTCTGCGTCGGTGGGTTGCTCTACACCTTCGTCGTCGGCAACAGCGGCATCGTGAACACCCCCCAGGTGGTCGTGCGCGACGTCCTCCCCGCCGGGGTGGTCTACGACAGCTTCGCGAATGCCGCCGGCAGCGACTTCACCTGCACCGAGGGAGCCGGCAACGTCCTGACATGCACCAACCCCAGTATCGGCGCCGAGAGCACCGAGACCTTCTCGATCATCGTCGTGCCACCCGACGCCACCGGGCCCCTCACCAACCACGTCTCCGTCGATCCTGGCAACGCGATCTTCGAGGCGGACGAGACGAACAACGACGCCTCCGCCACCGTGCAGGTCAGCACCGGCATCGACCTCACGGTCTTCAAGCAGGACGACGCGGTGCCGGCCGTGCAGATCAACCCGCCGGGCACGCTCATTCCCGACTACCCCGCACCCGCCGAGGGTTTCGACCCGATTGCCACGAACGGCACCCAGACCTACACCGTGCGGGTCGACAACCTGGGCACCCAGGATGCCACCGACGTCCGCGTCGACGACACCCTGCCCGCCGGGACGAAGTTCCTGTCCGTCACCGGTGACTCCGGCTTCACGTGCGCCCACGACGGCTCCCCTCTCGGCGGCACCGTCAGCTGCCAGGGCGCCGACCTGCTGGGCACGGCAAGCGAGTTCTACGACCCGCCGGGTGTGCCCGTCCCGCAGGGCAACCAGTTCGCGACGATCATCATCAAGGTCTTCGCCACGGGGTTCGTCCAGCCGATCATGCACAACGAGGTGCGCGTTGACCCTCTGAACGCGATTCCCGAGGCCAACGAGGCCAACAACTTCGCCTTCCAGGACACCGTGGTCGCCACGGGCGGCGCCGCGGTCGGCGCCTTCAACCAGCTCACGATCGCCAAGGTCCAGAGCGACCCCGCAGGCGGCGCCTCCGTCGCGACCAACGGCATCCTGCGCTACCTGGTCACCGTCGAGAACGACGGCACGGACCCGGTGAGCAGCGTCGTCGTCAAGGACACCCTCCCTGCAGGGTCGCGCTTCATCTCCGCCTTCGACACCGACCCCGGCCCGGGCGTCACCGACGCCTTCTCCTGCACCCATGACGGAGCGAGCACCGGCGGTGTCATCCTGTGCTCCGGCGGCGACTTCTCCGGCACGGTCAACACGGTCCCGGACACCGGCGGTGCTGGAGACATCCCGCTCACCCGCGGCATCCAGATCACCGTGTTCGCTCCGAACACCCCCGGCACGTACACCAACCTCGCGGAGGTCGACCCGAGCGACGTCGTGGCCGAGGGCAACGAGCTCGACAACGCGGCCCAGGCCCAGACGCTCGTGGAGACGGCTGGCGACGGCGGGCAGAACTCCTTCCACCAGCTGACCATCGACAAGACCGCCAGCGCCCAGGTGTCGACGAGCAGCCCCATCACCTACACGCTCGAGGTCGAGAACGAGGGAACCAACTCCGCCTTCGGCGTCGTCGTCCGAGACGTCCTGCCCGCAGGCACCCAGTTCATCTCGGCGACCGACAACTCGCCCGGTGCCAACCAGTTCAGCTGCTCCGAGGCCGGTGGCACCGTCACCTGCACGGGTGCCACGCTGAGCGGCACGGTCGTGACGGCATCCGGCGCGCCGACGAGCCGGACGATCACCATCAGGGCGTTCGCGCCGACGCAGCCGGGCACGGTGACCAACACCGCGTTCGTCGACCCCGACAACACCATCCCCGAGGGCGACGAGACCGACAACCACGACACCGCGACGACCCAGGTCACCGTCGGCGCCGGCTACATCGACCTCCAGGTCACCAAGTGCGACCAGGCCGTCACCGACGGGTGCACGAATGACGTCAACAACTACCCCAGTGGTGCCACGATCGCCTACCGGATCGAGGTCCGGAACGCGGGAACGGACCCGGCGTTCCAGGTCGTCGTGCGCGACGCACTGCCGGCCGGCCTGGACTTCATCTCGGCCCAGGACGTCCTCGGCGGCGACGGCTCGTTCCTCTGCGGCGAGAGCGGCGGCGTGGTCACCTGCACCGGCGGCACGCTTGACGGCGTGGCCGGCCTGATCCCGGGTCTCCCGACGACCCGGACCATCGAGATCGTCGTGCGCGCCCCGCAGGTGCAGCAGCAGACCTTCACCAACCAGGCCGCGGTCGACCCGTTCAATGCCATCCCGGAGTCCAACGAGACGAACAACACCAGCCGCGACACGCTGACGGTCACCTCGCCGTACAACCTCTCGATCGAGAAGGACGGCCCGACGAACGCGCAGCAGAACAGCACCCAGGACTACGTCATCACGGTGACCAACGAGAAGGCGGCCGTCGATGACGTTGTCGTCGTGGACTACCTCCCGGTGGGGCTGATCCCGCTCGGGGTCGTGGCGACGGGCAACTTCGCGTGCACCACGTCGGAGAACCCCGTGAACCTGGTCCGCTGTGTCGGCGACATGGCTGGAAACAACGCGACGGCCACGATCACGATCCACGTGTTCGTGACGCAGGACGGCGGCGTCCTCGACAACGAGGCATGCGTCGATCCGGACGACGAGATCGTCGAGACGAACGAGGCCGACAACTGCAAGACGAAGTCGACCCCGGTCACGACCCTACGGCCGAACATCTCGGTCCTGAAGTCGGCGAGCGCCGGCTCGGTGAGCATCGGCGCCACGCTGACCTACACGGTCAACGTGACGAACACCGGCGACGGTCCGTCCGACACCTTCGATGTCACCGACGAGCTGCCCACCGAGGTGTCGATCGTCGGCACCCCGACGGCCACCGACGGGCTCGCCACGTGCTCGCACGACGGCGCCGCAACCGGCGGCCTCGTCACCTGTGGTGTGACGAGCGGACTGCTGCCCGGGCAGTCGACCCAGATCACCATCACGACCCAGGTCAACGACAGCGCCACGACGGCCTTCACGAACACGGCGGAGGCGAACAACGGTGCAGCGGTGGGCCAGAGCGCGAGCGAGGAACCGTGCGCGTCGAACCCGGCGGCGTGCGGACCGGAGACCACGACCGCGAACAATGTCGACTCGGTGACGACGAGCGTCGGCGGCGCCTCGATCGACCTCGCGGTGGGTGACATCACGGACATCCCCGACCCCGTGTCCGAGGGCAACGAGGTGACGTACACCACCGTCGTCGTCAATGGTGGCACCCAGGACGCCAAGGCGGCCGAGGGCAACGAGGTGGTCGTGCGCGTCGACCTGCCGACCCTCGGCATGACCGTCAACTCGGTGCTGGCCTCACAGGGCTTCGCCTGCACCCTGACCAACGGTGACGCGCTGGCCACCTGTCGTGGTGACCTCCTCGCCGGGCAGTCGACGACGATCACGGCCAAGCTCACGGTCGGAGCGGCCGCCCCCGGCCAGCTGACCGTCCAGGTCACTGCGGATGCGGTGGACGACATCACCGAGACCGACGAGACGAACAACACGCAGACCGAGGTCACGACGGTCACGCACACCGTGTGCGCGTCGTGCATCGACCTTCAGCTCGGTCAGATCATCGCCGCGCCGAACCCCGTCGCCAACGGCGGCGACGTCACCTACAAGTTCACGGTGACGAACATCGGCGACCTTCCGGCGGTCCCGACGGACCCCGACGAGCTCGTGGTGGCGATCGACCTCGACACCACGGCCAACGAGTCCACGCTGGTGTCCGTCTCCGCCACCGAGTCGTGGACCTGCGCCACCAACCCGGCGTTCCTCCTCGACTCCGCGCAGCCGGAGGTCCTCTGCAAGGCGCCGGCGGCCGGACTGCTACCCGGCGGAGGGACGACGGTCACGCTCGTGGCGACGGCGAACACGGCGTTCGAACCCTCGTTCGTCGACTTCGACGTCGCCGTGGACCCCGGCAACGTCTTCCCTGAGCCCGTCGACGCCAACAACACCGGCGGCCTGGTCGTTGACGTGGTCGCGCCATGAGGACTGGAGGGCAGCCCACGATCGGGAGGATCCCCCGGCGCCGCACCGTCGTGCGCGCGGTCGCGGCTGCCGCGCTGGCGGCGACGGTGGCTGCGATGGGCCTCGTCGTGGGTGGACCCGCGACGACCGACCACGCCGAGGCCGCCGCCGGCTGCCGGATCTACGTGGCCTCGGGTGACGACGTCGTCAACGGCAAGGAGCTGAACGACAACGCCAAGCGATTCCCCGAGCAGCTGCTCGAGGACCACCTCGTCGCACCCGGCTGGTGCCTGTACAACCAGGGCAAGAACGGGGTCACGACGGCGACGTACATCACCAGCGGGCCGATGTCGCAGGCCTACACCATGCGTCCGGACCTGCACACCATCACCCTCGGCGAGCAGAACAAACCGGCCGTCGACCTCATCGACTCGTGCTTCTCGAAGGTCAAGGACCACGATTTCGCCGGTGCGACCGCCTGTGCCACGGCGGTGGTCGCGAACACGTCGCTGTGGTCAGGCATGAAGGGGAACTACACCACCCTGCTCAACACGGACAAGATCATGGCTTCGCAGCGTCCGGGGCTGGTCGTGGCCGTCACCGGGTACCCGAACCCCTACCCACGAGCGGAGGACGTCGCCGACGAGATCGTCCAGCTGTGCCTGTCGCTCATCGACACGATCGCCACCTGCACGGCGAGGTGGGCTCAGCTCCCCGCGGCACTGCTCGCGATCGACCAGGCGTTCGACAAGCTGAATGCGACGATCAAGGGTTCACTCGTCCCGTACCAGTCGGGGCCCAATGGATGGCGGTACGTCTTCGTCGACGTCGACCCGAAGTTCGAGGACCACTGCATGACGATGAAGGTCCAGATCAAGACCAAGGTCGAGCACCCCGAGCTGAGCGGGCAGGTCCACCAGCACGACTCCCCGACCGTGAACTTCGGCTGCAGCGAGGAGTGGTGGGTCGAGGGTTCGACGGGTCGAGCCCTGCCGAACTACCTGCTTCCGGCGACTCCGGGTGTTCTCGTCGAGTGGAGCCAGACAACCGAGGGAATGGGTGTCATGCCGAACGCGGACGGGCACCAGTGCATCGCTGATGCGATCTGGGAGGCCGACACGATCGACCCGGGGACGACACCGCTGAAGTGGAAGCTGGGCTACGGCGAGCCGTCCACGACGGACTACTGCGACTGAGGACTGCGACGGAAGCACTGCCCGCGGCACCGCGGGCAACCACGACGTGAAGGAGGCCACGATGCGCAGGGTGATGGTGGGATGCGCGGCAGCGACGGCAGCGCTCGTGGGCACGGTGGTGGCGGGCGCAGCACCCGCGGCGGCCGGCCCGGCATCCGGTGACACCGACCTGCTCGGCGCCGCGGTCGGTGGCCAGGAGGTCGACGTCGGCGTGACCCTGAGCGGGGTCTACCCGGTGGTCGCGTACGAGTTCGTCCTGGAGAACAGGTGCTGGTTCAAGGGCCGGTACTCGGGGCACTACGACTCCGCGGAGAGCTACCCGCTCCTCGGCCCCTGGTTCGATGCGGGAGGCGCGTCCTACAGCGAGGAGACCGTGAACCTCAACGACGTCCCCTCGGGGTCGGTGTGCAAGGTGAGCATCCTGCGCGGCACGTCACCCGTAAAGGGGTCGTCGACGTCCTACTCGGTGGGCTGAGCAGGGCCGCACCGCAGCATGCGCGAGAATCGGCGGCATGACGAGCGAGCGAACGACCCTCATCGACCAGGTGCTGGATGCCGGACGGCACCTCGTGGACCGCGGACTCGTCCAGGCCAGCGGTGGCAACCTGTCTGTGCGACTGCCGGGCACCAAGCACTTCCTCGTGACGGGGTCGGGCACCTGGCTCGACCGCCTCACGGCCGACGACCTCGTCGAGATGACGCTCGAGGGTGAGCACGTCGGCGGCGCCGCACGGCCGTCCGTGGAGTGGAAGCTGCACCAGCGCAGCTATGCCGTGCGCCCGGACGTGAACGCCGTCATCCACCTGCACCCTCAGCACGTGCTGCTCGTCGACATGCTCGGCGCCCCGATCCGCTTCACGACGCTGGACCACCAGTTCTACGTGCGCAGCGCGGGACAGGTGCCGTTCCACCCCGCGGGTTCGCAGGAGATCGCGGATGCCGCGGCCGCCGCCGCTCGCGACCACGACGCGGTCGTCATGTCACACCACGGCTGTTCCACCCTCGGCGACACCGTCTCGATGGCCCTGCGGCGCGCCCTCAACCTCGAGGAGGCTGCGGCGATGACCTACCGCCTGCTGATGGCCGGCGACACCACCACGGACTTCCCGCAGGAGTGGAAGGGCAACATCGTCAGCGTGTGAGCGCCAGGCTGACCAGGGCCACCAGCCACGACACGAACGACCCGACGAGGAAGTACTCGGTGACCTCGTCGATCCCGACCGCGTCGACCGTCGAGCTCTCGTCGCGCTTGGCCTGCAGCTCGGGGAACCGGATCAACCCCTTGGCAGCGATGACCAACCCGGCGGCGGTGAGCTGCCCGGCCAGGCCCAGACCGATGATGAGCACCCGCTCCATCGGCCCGAGGAGGCGGCCGCCACGCAGCTGGTCGGAGGGTTGCGGGCCACTCGAGAGCTCGGCCTGCTGCACCGGCCGCAACGCCCCGACGCTGACGAGGACGAGCCGCACGACGACGTTGGCCGTCGCGAGGTTCGCGAGAAGCAGCCCGGCGATGAGCAGGACGGTGCCCGGATCGCTGGACGCGTCGAGCACCGGGAGGTCTGCCCACGCGAGCCACCGCCCGATCGTCCCATCCGCCGGTGAGGCCCACCCCGACAGCGCGACGAGCAGGAGCGCTCCCCCCGCGAGCACTGCGAGGGCACGGCCGTGGCCGTGGCCCGTCGCCAGCGACTGCGTGGCAAGCACCCCCCAGGCGGCGAGCGCGATGAGTGACGCGGCCAGTACCAGGAGGTCGACCGGTGCGGTCAGCCCCGAGAGCACGGCGAGCGCCGCGATCGCCAGCGCACCTGCGGCGGTTGACCACCGCGCCGCGGAGCGCGGTGCCGCGGCGCGCACGAGGTCGGCGAGACCGATACCGATGAGCCAGACGGCGAGCCAGCTCACGGCAGGCCCCGCAGGAGGTCGTGGGACGCGAGCACCGCGCCGAGGCCGTCGGCGCGCACGCGCTGGGACACCGCCGACGGGCTGATGCCCTCGAGAGCCGCCAGCTCGCCCTGGGTGGTGTGTGGTTCCATGAGCCCCCTCAGGAGTCGGATCGAGCGATCTGAGCACGAGCCAACCAGATGGTCCCGACACAGCAGCGCCGCGTTGACGGCATCGATGGTCGCGGCGTCGAGCGCGCCCCCCTTCACGGGTGTCCCGGGGGCGACCCGGTAGACCGTACGCAGGTGGCGGGTGGCGGACCGTGCCGCGGCCTCCTCGGCGGCGTCGACGGCCGACCGGGCGGCCCACCAGCCCGGCCCGTCCTCGATGCCACGCTCGGCGTCCAGGATGGCCACTGGACCGCGCCCGATGCCGATGCGCGTGTCGACGGCGGGCAGGAGGGCCAGCCGCACGCGGAGCGCAGCATCCACCGCGTCACCGAGGGTCGTGTACGACCCCTGGAACTCGTCACCGACGGTCACACGGAGCCCACCGAGGGACGGGACGGCTGCGTCGACGGCACGAAGAGCTTCCTCGACATCGTGGTGCAGGGCTGCCCGGTCCGGGGCCGCCCGCGAGTCGACGATGTCGCCGATGAGCACACAACGTGAAGTACCATTCTTCACTGCCTTCATATGAAGACTATATCTTCATTTGGTCCATCTGAAGGCTTGGGCTGTACCGCGTTCGGTATCCGTGTCAGGGTGCGATGGACCACAGATCCCGGCCCGCTCGCGGCTGAGCCACCCCGCGCTCGGTCGCCACGGCATCCACGAGCCGTGCAGGGGTCACGTCGAACGCGGGATTGAACCCCACCGACGTCGCCGGGGCCACCCGGACACCGGCGAAGACGGTGACCTCCTCCCCCGAACGCTCCTCGATCTCGATGCTGGACCCATCGGTCATCGACAGGTCGACCGTGGACCACGGGGCCGCCACCATGAAGGGGATGCCGGCGTCGCGGCAGGCCAGCGCCACGCCGAGCGTGCCGATCTTGTTGGCGGCATCCCCGTTGGCGGCGATGCGGTCAGCACCGACGACGGCGAGGTCGACCAGTCCGCGCAGGATCGTCGACGCCGCTGCACCGTCGGCCTGGACGACGTGCGCAATGCCGTCCTCGGCGAGCTCGAACGCCGTGAGACGCGACCCCTGGAGCAGCGGCCGGGTCTCGTCGGCGTACACGAGCTCGATGCGGTCGCGGGCGTGCAGCTCGCGGATGACCCCGAGCGCGGTCCCCCAGGCCGACGTCGCGAGCGAGCCGCTGTTGCAGTGCGTGAGCACGCGCAGGCGTGGACGGTCGATGCGTGCGAGCAGCCAGTCGGCACCCAGCCGTGACAGCTCACGGTTGGCGGCCTCGTCCTCCGTCGCGACTCGCCGAGCGGCATCCAGCACGGCATCACGCCCCCGGGCCATGAGGGGCCGCACCTGGTCGACGCCCCAGGCGAGGTTGACCGCCGTGGGGCGGGCGTGGCGCACCCGGTCGACGGCATCCTGGACGTGCGCGTCGTCCCATCCCTCTCGGGCCCCCTCGTCCATCGCGAGGACGACCCCCATGGCCCCGGCGACCCCGAGAGCCGGAGCACCCCGCACGGCGAGCCGGGCGATGGCGTCCACGAGCGCTTCGGTCGTGTCGATGACGCGATGTTCCGTGACGCCGGGGAGCAGGGTCTGGTCGAGCAGGCGCACCGCTCCGGTGCCCTCGGGGCCGGCGGTGTCGTCCCAGGTGATGGCGATGATCGTCATGACCGCCAGCCTATGACGCACCCGGTCGACGCCTCAGGTCCGGTGCGTTCCTGCGCCGTGCGGGGGTGTCCACCAGCGCGACTGCCCAGAAGAGCACCCCGCACTCAGGACGAGGCTCCGGTGTGACCGGCGCCCTTGCGCCGCGAAGCGGCGCGTGCCACGGTCGGGGTGTGGGGCCACCGGTCCCCACGACGACGGACAGGCAGCCCGCCGCTGCGAACCACTCGCGATCGGAGCACACCCGGATGAGCGCTTCACGAGTTGTCGTCGGGGTCGATGGATCCCCCCTGTCGATGGCAGCGGTCACGGCAGCCGCCCGGGCCGCCAGTGCGCGCGGCCTGCCGCTCCACGTCCTGCACGCCTTCGCCGTCGACCTGCCGATGCTCGGGTTCGGCGAGCTCTCCGACGGCTCTGACGTCGTGTCGACCCACGCGAGGCGCCTCGTCGCCGACGGGGTCGCCCGGGCACACTCCGTGGACCCCGCACTCACCGTGACCACGTCGATCCGCGACGGCTACGCCAGCCAGGCGCTCGTCGACGCGGCGCGGACCGCGGCGCTCGTCGTCGTCGGAGCCATGGGGCACGGAGTCCTGAGCCGGGCCAGCGTCGGCGCCGTGGCCATGCAGGTCGTGACACACGCCCGCTGCCCGGTGCTCGTCGTCGGGCACGAGCGCACGCAGGCGCCCGATGCCACCACCGTGGTCGTCGGGGTCGACGGGTCCAAACCGTCCCTGCGCGCCCTCACCGCCGCCTTCGACGAAGCAGCCCAGCGCGGCAGCACGCTCCGGGTCGTGCACGCGTGGGAACCGCGCAGCGCCAACGATCCGACGCTCTCGAGCGAGTCGAGCTGGAGCACGTACGAGGCCGAGCTGCAACGCACCCTCGAGGGTGCTCTGGCGAGCCGGCGTGCGCAGCACCCGCACGTGGCGGTCGACTACGTGGTCGTCACGGGCGAGCCGGTGCAGGCCCTGCTCGACAACGCCGGTGACGCAGGGCTCGTCGTCGTCGGCAGCCGCGGCTCCGGCGGGTTCGCCGGCCTGCACGTGGGGTCGACCGCCCTGCGCCTCATGGGCCGCAGCCCCTGCCCCGTGCTGTTCACCCGCTGACGCGCCGCGTCGCCGACAGCTGGTCCAGGACGAAGGCCCACTCCCAGGCGATCTGCTCCCACGCGGCATACCGGCCGCTGCGCCCACCGTGCCCGGCGGACAGCTCGGTGCGCATCAGGACCGGCCTGACCTGCGGGTCGCTCGTCACGATCTCACGCAGGCGGGCAACCCACTTGGCCGGTTCGGTGACGTAGACCCGGGTGTCGTGAAGGCTCGACGTGGCCAGCACCGCCGGGTAGGCCTCGGTCCGAACGTTCTCGTAGGGCGCGTAGGCGCGCATCGCGGCATACACCTGCTGGTCCGCGACGGGGTTTCCCCACTCCTCCCACTCACCCACCGTGAGCGGCAGGTCGGGCTGGAGCATCGTCGTCAGCGCATCGACGAAGGGCACCGCGGCATGGGCCACGCGGAAACGATCCGGCGCGAGATTGAGCACGGCCCCCACGAGCAGCCCACCGGCAGAACCACCTTCGAGCCCGACCCGGTCGGCGGCGAACCACCCGGACGCCACGAGGTGGTCGACGCAGGCGAGCGTGTCGGTAAAGGTGTTCGTCTTGGTGAGCAGCTTGCCGTCGTCGTACCAACGGCGACCCATCTCGCCGCCACCGCGGACGTGCGCCACGGCATACACGACGCCGCGGTCGAGCAGGCTCAGCCGTGCGACGGAGAAGTACGGGTCCGACGAGATCTCGTACGCGCCGTACGCCGTGACCAGACCCGGGTTGGTGCCGTCCGGCCCGACCCCCACACGGTGCACGACCGAGATCGGGATCCGCGTCCCGTCGGATGCCGTCGCCCACTCCCGCCGTTCGGCGTAGGAGGCTGCGTCGAAGTCTCCGAGCACCGGCTGACGCTTGAGGACCGTGCGTTCACCCGTCGCGAGATCGACGTCGACGACGGTGCGTGGCGTGACCCAGGACTCCACGACCACCTGCACCGACCCCTGTCCGGGCTCGGGGTTGTCTCCGAGCCCGATCGAGTGCACCTGCGCGTCGACCTCCACGTCCCACGGCGTCGCGTGACCCGCAGGGCTCGACGCGTCCCGTGGGAGCACCCGCAGCGCGGTCAGGCCGCCGGTGCGCAGCGAGAGCACGGATGCCGTGTCGAAGGCGTCGACGGAGACGAACCGCTCGCCGGCTGCCGAGCGCAGCCACGGCACCCACTGCTCGTGGCTCGTGGCGTCGATCGGGGCCCACGCGAGGTCGGCATCAGGGGTGTCGGTGTTGTGGACGATGAGCAGCCGGTCGCCGGCGGGCTCGACGTCGTACTCGACGCCCTCGCGGCGGGGCGCGACGACGCGCCACTCCCCCTCGGGCCGGCTCGAGTCGAGCAGGTGCACCTCGGACGTCGTCTTGGACCCGAGACCGAGCATCAGCCAGCGTTCGTCACGGCTGGACGCGACCCCCATCCAGAACCGCTCGTCGTCCTCCTGGTGCACGAGCACGTCCTGCGCCGGATCCCCGCCGACCCGGTGGCGCCACAGCTGGTGGGGGCGCCAGGCGTCGTCGAGCCGGGTGTAGAAGACGAAGGTGCCGTCGAGGCTCAGCTCGACGCCGTACCCGATGCCGGTGACCGAGGTGTCCAGCACGGTGCCGGTCTCGATCTCGCGGATCGTGAGGTCGAAGCGCTCGTCGCCCTCGGTGTCGACGGCGAACGCGACGAGGCGGTGGTCGGCGCTGACCGTCAGGGCCCCGAGGGAAAAGAACTCGCTGTCACCGGCCTCGACGTTGCCGTCGACGACGACCTGCTCCCCCGGCGGGGCGGCATCCTCCGGGTCGGGGCGAACGGCGGGGTTCACGAGGGGGCAGCGCACCTGCGACGGGTACTGCCGGCCCTGCACGGTGCGCGAGTAGTACCACCACGGCCCGCTCGCAACGGGCACGGAGAGGTCGGTCTCCTTCACCCGCGAGCGGATCTCCTCGAAGAGCTGCCCGCGCAGGGCCGCGAGGTGCTCGGTGCGCGCGTCCGCATAGCCGTTCTCGGCTTCGAGGTGGGCGAGCAGCGCGGGGTCCTCGAGGTCACTCATCCAGCCGAACGGGTCCTCGAAGGAGTCGCCGTGGTGCTCACGGACGTGGGGTCGACGCAGCGGGATCGGCGGGGTGGGGCTCGGCATGGCGTCACCCTATGTCGGGCCGCCCCGCGACGCGGCGAGGGCCGCGCCCCCGGATGGGGGTGCGGCCCTGGCCGTCGTGCGAGTACCGGCTCGGTCAGAGACCGTCGATGCGCGACGTCGGTGCCGACAGGCCGGGGTTGGCCTTGAAGAAGTTGACCAGGTTGGCCAGGTCCTCAGGGCCGCCGGTGAGGTTCGTGCCTGCCTTGAAGGCGGTGAAGGCGTCACCACCCTGAGCGAGGAAGCTCAGGGTCGCGACCCGGTAGGTGGCGTCCTGCGACATCGGCACACCGTTGAGCCTCATGCTCTCGGCAACCACGCGCGACCCTTCCGGGCGACTGGCGTCCCAGGTGTAGGTGAACCCTTCGGACACGCACAGCGACAGCATCGGCGCACGGTTGATGCCGGTCTGGTACTGCTGCTCCAGGACCGCCTTGAGCTGTGCTCCGGTGAGGTCCAGGGTGTTGAGCAGGTTGCCGAACGGAGCGATGGCGTAGGCCTCGCTGTAGGTGATGTTGCCCTCACCCTCGCCGAAGCGAGGCGCCATGGGGAGCGATTCACGCACGCCGCCGACGTTCATCAGGGCGATCTGTGCGCCGCCATTGGCACCGGACGTGCCCCACAGGATGGCGTCAGCCACGAGGGCCCCCATCGGGGTCTCGATGGCGCGGTTCGTCGTCGGGCTCGAGTGGCCGATGATGTCCTCGACGTGCGAGCCGACGACCTGACGACCCAGGGGGCCGCTCAGGGCGTCCCACTTGTCGATGACCTCGGTGAGGGCGGGGTCCTTCGTCGTGCGGGTCACCAAGTGGTTGGTCGACGTGGTGCGACCGCGGTCGACCTCACCGCTGCGCGTGTTGATGACGAGGTTGGTCTCGGTGACGACGCGGCCGTAGTCGGCGGCTGACGTGACGAACCGAGGGTTGCCAGCCGGGTCGGGGATGGAGCAGACGTACGGGTTGTGGGTGTGCCCGGTGACGATCTGGTCGATCTCGGGGCTGAACTGGGTCGCCATCGTCGCGATCGGCTCGGAGATGCCGACGCACTCGTTGTAGGTGCCGGAGTTGGCGCCGCCCTCGTGCATGAGCACGACGATCGCCTTGACGCCCTGCCTCTTCAGCGTTTGAGCCGCAGCGTTGGCGGTCTCGACCTCGTCCTTGAACGTCACCGACTCGATGCCACCGGGGCTGACGAGCAGGTCGGTTCCCTCGAGGGTCATGCCGATGAAGCCGACCTTGGTGCCGGAGATCTCCTTGACCCAGGTGCCGGGCATGAAGGTGGAACCGTCGTCCTTGTTGATGACGTTGGCAGCCAGCCACGGGAAGTCGGCACCGGCATACGGCTCGTCGGGGAAGTAGCACCCGTCGACCGGGTGGCAGCCGCCCTCCTGCATGCGCAGGAGCTCGTCGGTGCCTTCGTCGAACTCGTGGTTGCCCACGCTGCTGACGTCCAGGCCCATGACGTTCAGGCTCTCCACCGACGGCTCGTCGTGGAAGAGGCCGGACAGGAACGGGGAACCCCCGATGAGGTCGCCCGCGGCCACGGTCAGGCTCTTGCTGTCGCCGACCTTGGACCGCAGCTCGGTGAGCTTGGTCGAGAGGTACTCCGCGCCACCGACGGGAGTGCGAGTCGGGTCGTGAACCACGGACAAGGGCCCCTCCGTCGCCTGGAGGCGCCCGTGGTAGTCGTTGAACGAGAGCAGCTGCACGCTCGTGAGGTTGGGGTTGCCCTTGACGGCGGGCTTGTTGCCCGGTCCGGCCATGGCGGGCGTGCCCGCGACGAGGGCTGCGATCGCGGCGGCCGCGATCCCGGCGCCGACGGCGCGCCGATGCGTGGTGGTCATGAAGATCTCCTTGAGGTGGTCGGCCGGGGCCCACCCTAGGGGCGGATCGGCTGCGTCGCGCCGGAAATAGACACCGAACTTCCAGGGGTCATGTGGGCTTCACCTGCCAGTCCGCGCCCGTTCCCGTGCACGCGTCGTCGCTCGCCGGCTCACGCGAGGCAGCGGGGCCCGAGCAGCACCTTGAGGTCGCCGAACAGCGCCTCCGTGGCGTCGACCCGAAACGCCGGGTCGAGCCGGATCTCCACGGACCGGCCCGGCTTGACCAACCGCAGGTGTACCTCGGTGGTGCCGGGGTGGTTCGTCAGGACCCCCTTGAGCTCCTCGACGCGCTCGGTCGTGGCCCGAGCCGTCTCCATCGTCACGACCACGGGGCCCCTGGGGCCGTCGCTGACGTCCGGAAGGGTGAGCTCCTGGGCGTAGATCGAGACGCTGTTGTCGCGGCGGTTGACCTTGCCGCGCACCACGGCCACGGTGTCCTGGCGCAGCATCGGGCCCACGGTCATGTACGCGCTCGGGAAGAACAGGCACTCGATGGAGCCGGCGAGGTCCTCGACGGTGGCG
>DATIAB010000279.1:0-5012 GCA_035458265.1 Ornithinibacter sp.
GTCCTCGCGCCGCCCCACCCACAGCCCGATGACGAACGTCACGGCCAGCACCACCCAGGGCTCGAACGCCACGGCGTAGAACGTGTAGATCGTGCGGTCCGCGAAGACGAACCACGGCAGGTAGCCGCCGATGATGCCGGCCGCGATGGCCCCGGCCCGCCAGTCGCGGCGTACCAGCCACCACCACCCGACGACGAGCAGGGCGAGGATGCCGGCCCACCACACCGTGAGCGTGCCGATCGGGTTGATGGCCTGCGAGCACTGCTCGACCGCGCACCCGGCAACCCCCCGGGTGGGGCTCTCGTAGAAGAACGACGTCGGCCGCAGCTGCAGCATCCACGACCAGGGGTCTGACTGGTAGGGGTGCGGCGTCTGCAACGTGGTGTTGAACGCGAAGGCGTCCTGGTGGTACTTCACCCAGTTGCGCAGCGCCGGTGGCAGCCACATCACGCCCTCGCCGGGGTGGAAGGTGTGCCACTGCCGGTGGTAGCCCGCGTCGCTGCGGAACCACCCGACCCATGACGCGAGGTAGACCACGACGGTCGTCCCGACCATCGCCAGTGCCGCGAACGGCCCGTCCTTGAGCAGGGCCCCCTGCCCCCAGCGGCGCACTCCGGCCGCCCGGCGCGCCCCCATGTCCCACCACACCGTCATGAGCCCGAACGCGGCGAGGAAGAACAGGCCCGACCACTTCGTGCTCGTCGCGAGGGCGAGCGACAGGCCCGCGACCCACCGCCACGGACGCCAGTCGAGCCAGGGCCCCATCCCCTCCGGCCACGTCCCGCGGGGCAGCGCACCCACCGTCTCGGCGAGGATCGCGCGGCTGCGGTCGCGGTCGATGAGCAGCGCCGCGAAGCCGCACAGGGCGAAGAACATGACGATGATGTCGAGGATGCCGGTGCGAGACATGACGAAGTGCGACCCCTCGAAGGCGAGGAGGAACGCCGCGACGCAGCCGAGAGCCGTCGAGCCGAACATCCGCCGGGCCACGCGCCCCACGACGAGGATCGACACCGTGCCCAGCAGCGCGACCGACATGCGCCACCCCAACCCCGAGTCGGACCCGAACAGCCCCTGGCCGACCGCGAGCACCCACTTGCCGACCGGTGGGTGGACCACCATGTCGCCGTCGACCGTCGAGAAGATGTCGGGGTTGCCGGCGGTGAAGGCCTTGTCGGGTTCCTTGAGGGAGCTGAGCACCCGCATCTCGACGCCGAAGCGCAGCATCGAGTACGCCTGCTTGACGTAGTAGGTCTCGTCGAAAACCAGGGCCCGCGGGTGGTCGAGGTTCCAGAAGCGTAGGAACCCGCCGACGAGGGCGATCAGCCCGGGCCCGAGCCACCCCCACAGCCGGTCGGTCATCAGTGCCACCGGCCGCTGACCGAGCAGGCGCAGGCGCAGCTCGTCGGTCCGGGTCACCGGGACATCCTAGGTCGGGGCCGGGGGGAAACCCTGACCCGTCAGGGCGTGCGAGGATCGCGCCATGAGTGGTGGCGTCCTCGTCCTGGCAGCGACCCCGATCGGCGACCCGCGTGACGCGGCGCCCCGCCTGGCCGACGAGCTGCGCCAGGCCGACGTCGTCGCGGCGGAGGACACCCGTCGGCTGCGAAGGCTCTGCCAGGCGCTCGACGTCGTGCCCACCGGGCGGGTGCTCTCCTACCACGAGCACAACGAGGCCGAGCGGACGCTCGAGCTGGTCGAGCGGTTGCTGGCGGGTGATCGCGTGGTCGTCGTGGCGGATGCCGGGATGCCGTCCGTCTCGGACCCCGGGTACCGCCTCGTGAGCGCCGCGGTCGGCGCCGACCTGCGCGTGACCTGTGTGCCGGGCCCGTCCGCCGTGCTCATGGCGCTCGCGGTCTCCGGGATGCCGGTCGACCGGTTCTGCTTCGAGGGTTTCCTCCCACGTCGGCCGGGGGAGCGCGCCTCCGCTCTCGCCGGGCTGGCCGACGAGCGGCGCACGATGGTCTTCTTCGAGGCACCGCACCGCCTCGAGCGCACGCTGACCGCGATGGGGGAGGCCTTCGGCCCGCAGCGGCCGGCCGCCGTCTGCCGCGAGCTGACGAAGACCTACGAGGAGGTCAGGCGCGGCACCCTGGCCGAGCTCGTCGCCTGGGCTGGCGACGGGGTGCGCGGGGAGATCACCGTCGTGGTCGCCGGAGCGTCTCCTCCGGTGGCCGACCTCGCGAGCCAGGTGGACGGCATCCGAGCGCGGGTCGCGCAGGGGGAGCGGCTCAAGGACGTGTGCGCCGACGTGTCCAGGGCCACGGGCCTGTCGCGCAAGGCGCTGTACGACGCCGTGGTCTCTCGCCCGTCGACAGGATGATGTTCTGCTGAGAACCGGATCTGCCGGGGTCTTTACGGATCGGGGGTATCTCCCTACTCTGACGTCATCCACGGGTTGCCGGGCCAGTTCCACTCGCCGGGCCACCCATCGGGCACCACCTCGGACACCACGGAGATCACCAATGTCTCGAACCCCCTTGCGGATCGGCGCCACCGTCGTCGCCGCCGCTGCCGCCGCGATGTCGTTCACACCCCTGGTCCAAGCCGCCCCGCCGGTCTCGCCGCCGTGCGACACCCAGGTGAACAACACGCACGCCAAGCTCATGGAGTGCATCACCCTCGAGGGTGTGCGTGAGCACCAGGCGGCCTTCCAGGAGATCGCCGACGCCAACGGCGGCACCCGCGCCGCCGGCACGCCCGGCTACGACGCCAGCGTCGACTACGTCGTCGAGAAGATGGAGGCGGCCGGCTACGACGTCACCCTCGACGAGTTCCCCTTCACCTACGTCGCCGCCGCGACGCTGCGCCAGCTCTCACCGGTCAACGCCACGTACGACACCGGTCCGTTCACCGGAACCGGCTACGGCTCGGTGACGGCAGCCGTGACGGGGGTCGACCTCAACCTGGCTCCGCCCCGTGACCCCGCGACGAGCGGGTGCGAGGCCGCCGACTTCGCCGGCTTCCCTGCCGGCAACATCGCCCTCATCCAGCGCGGCACCTGCAACTTCGACGTCAAGGCGCTCAACGCCGAGGCCGCCGGTGCGAGTGGCGTCATCATCTTCAACCAGGGCAACACCCCACTGCGCGAGGGCCTCATCGTCGGAACGCTCGGCGGCCCGGACATCGTCGACATCCCCGTCGTCGGCGCCTCGTTCGCCGCGGGCGAGGCCCTGGCCCAGGCCGGGTCCACCGCTTTCATCAACGTCCCGGCTCCGCAGCAGATCACCCAGGTCAACGTCATCGCCGAGAGCCGTTGGGGCAACCCGGCCAACGTCGTCATGGCCGGCGCTCACCTCGACTCCGTGCAGGCCGGTCCCGGCATCAACGACAACGGCTCCGGCTCCGCCGCGATCCTCGAGACGGCCGAGCAGATGGCCAAGGTCAAGCCGGTCAACCAGGTGCGCTTCGCCTGGTGGGGTGCGGAGGAGTCCGGCCTGATCGGCTCGGAGGAGTACGTCGACGGGCTGTCGCAGGAGGAGCAGGACAGGATCGCGCTCTACCTGAACTTCGACATGGTCGGCTCGCCCAACCACGTGTTCTTCGTCTACGACGGTGACGACTCCGACCTCACCGGTGCACCCGCCGGTCCGGCCGGCTCCGCCGAGATCGAGAAGACCTTCGAGGCCTTCTACACCTCGGTCGGCGAGCCGTTCAAGGGCACCGACTTCTCGGGACGCTCGGACTACGGGCCGTTCATCGCGGTCGGCATCCCCTCCGGTGGCCTGTTCACCGGCGCCGAGGGTGTCAAGACCGCTGAGGAGGCCTCGATCTGGGGTGGCACCGCGGGTCAGCAGTACGACCCGTGCTACCACCTGGCGTGCGACACCTTCGCGAACAACAACGACCACGCGCTCGACGTCAACTCCGACGCCATCGGGTTCAGCGTGCTCCAGTACGCGATGAACACCTCGGACGTCAACGGGCTCCCGGGCAAGGGCAACTTCCCGGTCGCCGGCCCCGCGAACGACCCGGTCGCGCTGTCCGGCTCCGAGCAGGGCGGCCTGCACGACGACCACGACCACGCGGCCGACGCCAAGTGACCGACCGACGTGAGCGGCGTCCCCGCCGCTGACGTCACCCTCTGCGGAACACCCACCCCACGGCCGAGAGGCCAGCGGCGGTGGGTGTTCCGCTGTGGTGCGCCACGGCATCCGGCGTGGGCGACGGCATCCGGCGTGGGCGACCCGTACTCATCGGTAATTGGTGAACCTCACACCGTGCAAGGTTCACCTGACCTGCCGCGAACGCGCGCACCGCGCTAGGTTGCTGCCGTGGCCACAACGACAGCTCCCTCGCGTCCCGCGTCGGCCCGCCGCAGCACCATCGCGCTCAAGGCCCTCATGGCCGGGACCGGGTTGGTGTTCGTCGGGTACGTCCTGCTTCACATGTACGGCAACCTCAAGATGCTCTCGGGGGAGGAGGCGTTCAACACCTACGCCGAGCACCTGCGCACCTTCGGCGAGCCGATCCTCCCGTACGAGGGCCTGCTGTGGATCGTGCGCGTCGGCCTCGTGCTGGCCCTGGTCGGCCACCTGTACGCCGCCTTCACCCTGTGGAGCCGGGCCGGCACCGCGCGCCGCACGAAGTACGCGGCGACCAAGACCGCGATGCGTACCGCGTGGATGCGCTGGGGCGGCGTCTTCCTCCTCCTCTTCATCATCTGGCACCTGCTGCACTTCACGATCCTGAAGATCTCGGTCAACCCCGACGCCCAAGGTCCGAACGTCGAGAACAATCCCTACCAGCTCGTCCTCGCGAGCTTCCAGGTGCCGTGGATGACGATCATCTACCTCCTCGCGCTCGGTGCCCTGGCCCTGCACCTCGCGCACGGTGTGTTCAGCGCGCAGCAGACGCTGGGCCTGACCGGAAGCCCGGCGGCCTACCGCCGCGCCAAGGTCATCGGCCACGCGACGGCCGCCGTCGTGGCCGTGGGTTTCGCCATCCCCCCGCTCGCGATCCTCTTCGGCCTGATCAAGTGAGGCACTGACACCATGACCGAGACCACCGTC
>DATIAB010000280.1:0-3540 GCA_035458265.1 Ornithinibacter sp.
AAGCTCGGCGACCGGATCATGATCCTGCGCGACGGCGAGATCATCCAGATCGGCACCCCGGACGAGGTCGTCGGCGCCCCTGCCGACGACTACGTCAAGGACTTTGTCTCCGACGTCCCGAGGAGCCACGTCCTCACCCTCAAGTGGGTGATGCGGCCGCCCGCGGACGACCGCGAGGGGGTGGATGCGCCGACCCTGCCGGAGTCGACCATCGTGCGCGATGCCGCGCGCATCGTCCTGGACCACCAGGGCGTGGTGCGGGTCGTGGACGAGGCAGGGTCCTTCGTCGGCGTCGTCGACGACGAGGACATCCTGCGTGTCGTCGTCGCGGAGGAGGCGGGATGAGCACGCAGGCGCAGGAGCGCCCCCAGGACTCCCCCCGGGACCGCCCGCCGATCAGGGTGCCCCGTGACCCGGATGCACCGCCGATCGTCCCGGAGCCGACCCCCCGCTGGAAACCGGTCGCGGCCATCCTCTTCGCCTGGTTCCTGATCTGGCTGTTCACCAAGGGCAACGACACGCTCGTGCTCGAGGGTCGCGACCGGACGCCCGTGATGGACAGCCTCGCGGGCTTTCGTGACCAGATGATCGCGGGGCGCGACAGCAACCCCGTCATGGTCGTCACCGGCGCCATCGCCGAGGGTCTGCGTGGTCTGGTCACCATGCTCCAGGAAGTCATCTCGATCCCGGCCGACCCCCGCCCGGTCCCCCACATCGGCTGGCTGGGGGTGACCGCGATCGCGACGTATCTCGGGTACGTCGTGGCGAACTGGCGCATCGCCCTCCTCGTGCTCGGCACGTTCCTGTCCTTCGGCGCCTTCGGCTACTGGTCGGAGGCCATGGACCTGCTCATCGTGGTGGGCATCGCGGTCGCGCTCTGCGTGGTCATCGGCGTCCCGCTCGGCGTCCTCGCGGGCACCAACGCCCGGGCCGCCAAGGTCATCGAACCCGTGCTGGACTTCTTCCAGACGATGCCGACGTTCGTCTACCTCCTGCCCATCGTGCTGCTCTTCGGCATCGGGTCGGCCTCGGCCGTCGTGTGCACCCTGCTCTATGCCGTGCCACCGCTGATCCGCATCTCGGCACACGGCATCCGGTCGGTTCCCCCGACGATGATCGAGGTCGCCGACTCGTTCGGGCTGACGAGCTCGCAGCGACTGCTCAAGGTGCAGCTGCCGTTGGCCAAGCGCACCATCATCGTCGGCCTCAACCAGACCACCCTGGCCGCCCTGTCGATGGCCACCATCGCCTCCTTCGTCGACGGGCCCGGCCTGGGAAAGCCCGTCCTGGAGGGGCTGCGCATCAACGACACGGGAACCGCGCTCGTGCCGGGCCTGCTCATCGTCGCGATGGCGATCATGCTGGACCGCACGACCACGGCCGCCAGCGAGCGGGCCGACATCGTGGCCCGCGGTGGGGGCCTGCCACCGAAGGTGCACCGCGCCATCCTCGTCGGTGGCGGCATCCTCACCGTGGTGGCCGTGGTTCTCTCGCGACAGATGTTCTGGGCCGCTGAGTGGGTCGACCGGGGCTGGGGCCGGGCGGTCGCCACGTGGTCCGGCGACCTCATCACGGCGAGCACCGATGCCCTCTCCCCCGTCACCGGGCCCTTCAAGGACGGCGTCACCTACGCCCTGCTCAACCCGCTGCAGGCCTTCCTCTCGCAGTCCCCGTGGTGGCTGGCCGCCATCGGCATCTGCGTGACCGCGCTGGTCCTCGGTGGGGTGCGGGCGCTGGTCACGACAGCGATCTGCATTGCCGGGATGGTCTACTTCGGCCTCTGGCACAACGCGATGATCACCTTGGCGATGACCCTCGTCGCAACCGTCCTGTGCATGATCCTGGCCACCGTCGTCGGCGTGGCGATGGCACGCAACAAGAAGGTCGACACGGCCGTACGCCCGATCCTGGATGCCGGGCAGACGATCCCGGCGTTCGTCTACCTCATCCCGTGCCTGGCCCTGTTCGGTCCCTCCCGGTTCACCGGTATCGTCGCCGCGCTGGCGTACGCGGCGCCGGTGTCCATCAAGCTCGTCGCCGACGGAGTGAAGGGCGTGTCGCCCACGACGATGGAGGCCGCCCGATCCACCGGGGCCTCGACGATGCAGCAGATCCGCCAGGTGCAGCTGCCGATGGCCAAGACCGCCCTGCTGCTCGCGACCAACCAGGGCCTGCTCTTCGTCCTGGCCATGGCGGTCATCAGCGGCATGGTGGGCGCCGGGGGGCTGGGCTACGACGTCGTCATCGGCTTCTCGCGCAGCGAGGAGTGGGGCAAGGGTTTCGCGGCCGGCGCCACGATCGTGCTGCTCGGCATCATGATCGACCGGATCACCCGGCGAGCCGCCGAGAAGTCCCCGGACCTCGCCCAGTACCTCCCGCCACGGCTGAGGAAGCGCCCGGCGTGATGTTGCGCCTGACGCGTCGAAGAACGCACGCCTGACAACAGCTCGGCAACGATTTCTCGCGCCGCACCCTTCGCGGCGCGAGGAGGGGCACAGTGAGCCAAGGCTCGCGGCATCCCCACGATCCACCTGCAGCACACGACGCAAAGGAGCGCACATGCTGGTGAGCAAGAACCGACCCCTCCGGGTCATGGCAGTGGCGGCCGCGGTGGCCATCGGCGCCTCCGCGTGCGGCGGTGGTGAGATCGGCGCGCAGACCAGTGAGAACGCCTCGGCCGCCGCCTCCAACGCGGCCGGGGACTGCGCCGATATCAACATGGCGGTCAACCCGTGGGTGGGCTACGAGGCGAGCGCCTACGTCGTCGGCACCGTCGCCAAGGACAAGCTCGGGTGCACGGTCAACTACAAGGACCTCAAGGAGGACGTCTCCTGGCAGGGCTTCGGCACCGGTGAGGTGGACGTCGTCATCGAGGACTGGGGCCACCCCGACCTCGAGAAGAAGTTCGTCAAGGAGATGGGCGGCGACGGCTCGGCCACCGACGGCGGCCCTAACGGGAACAAGGGCATCATCCACTGGTACGTGCCACCGTGGCTGGCCGCCGAGTACCCGGACATCCTGGACTACAAGAACCTCAACAAGTACGCGGACAAGTTCAAGACGAGCGAGTCCGGCGACCTGGGCCAGTTCCTCGGCGCCGACCCCTCCTACGTGCAGTTCGACGAGGCGATCGTCAAGAACCTCGGCCTGAACTTCAAGGTCGTCTTCTCCGGTGGCGAGGCCGCATCGATCACCGCGTTCCAGAAGGCGGAGAAGAACAAGGAGTGGCTGATCGGCTACTTCTACGAGCCGCAGTGGCTCTTCGCCGAGCTGCCCCTGAAGGCCGTCGCACTGCCCCCGTACACCGAGGGCTGCCAGGCCGACCCGGCCAAGGTCGCCTGCGACTACCCCGACACGATCCTCAAGAAGTTCTACTCCACGAAGTGGGCCGAGAACGCCGACGACCCGGGCGTCAAGCTCGTCAAGGCCTTCCAGTGGACCAACGAGGACCAGAACACCGTCGCCAAGTACATCTCGCAGGACAAGATGTCCAAGGAGGACGCCGCCAAGAAGTGGATCGCGGACAACCCCGACAAGGTT
>DATIAB010000281.1:0-4374 GCA_035458265.1 Ornithinibacter sp.
GACGTCATGGTGCCGATCCTCGACGAGGACGACATCCCGCTGACCTGGGACCCGGTGCCCGTGCCGCGCCCGACCTACACGATGAAGGCGATGGCGCCGCGCGCCGAGGTCGAGCCGGCCGAGGTCACGCCCACGCCGGCCGTGGTGGAGCGGCGTTCGGAGTCGGGCGACCCGGCCTACGACGGTCGTCGGGCCGCCGGCGCCTGACCCTGGGGCGCGATAGACCAACTGGTCAGATCTGCCCCACGTGAGCCAGCCCTGGGCGGGCGTCGTCGATCAACTGGGAGATCTGCCCCAGGGGTCAGACCTGCTCGGGGCTCCCTTCCTCGGCAACCTCGACAACCTCGGTCTCGGCCCGGGCGGTGCCGTCCGCATCCGTCACCGGGTCCGGGTCGTCGGTGGCATCGTCCGCCTCCTCGGGGTCGTCGAGCAGGTGGTGGCCGACGGCGTTGAGCACGGCGACCGTCGGCACGGCGATGAGGCCCCCGATGATCCCGGCGAGCACGATGCCGGCCGCGATCGCGAAGATCACCGCGAGCGGGTGGATGCGCATGACGCGCCCCACGAGGAACGGCTGCAGCAGGTGGCTCTCGATCTGCTGCACCCCGATGACGATGCCGAGCATGATCAGGGCCTGCACGGGGCCCAGGGCCACCAGGGCCAGCAGCACGGCGACGGTGCCGGAGATCGCGGCACCGACGACAGGGATGAAGGCGCCGAAGAAGACGAGCAGGGCGATGCCCGAGGCGAACGGGACGCCGAGGATGGCGGCCCCGATGCCAATGCCGGCGGCATCCGCGGCGGCGACGAGCAGCGTGGCCCGGGTGAAGGAGGACAGCTGGGCCCAGGCGATGATGCCCGAGGAGTGCACCTTGGCCCGGGCGCCGCTCGGGAAGAGCCGGACGACCCACCGCCAGATCACCGGGCCGTCGTACAGGAAGAAGTACAGCGCGAACAGGGCCAGGAAGAAGCCGGCGACGATGTGGGTGGCGGTCAGCCCGGCCGAGGTGGCCGTGTCGGCGAGGTTGCCCGAGCTGAGCCAGTCACGGGCCTGGTCGATGTAGCCCTCGAGCTGGGTGTCGGTGACGCCGAAGGTCGCGTTGAGCCAGCGGCGGATCTGGTCGATGCCCTCGGTGACCTTGGTCGTCATGTCGTCGAGCTGGCTCGTCAGCTGGGACCCGACGAAGGACAACATCCCGAAGACGACCGCCAGCGTTCCGATCACCGTGAGGCCGGCGGCGAGGCCGCGTGGCATGAACCGGGACAACCCTTCGTACACCGGCTGGAGCAACGCGGTCAGCAGCAGTGCCACCAGCAGCGGGATGACGACCTCGGAGAGCATGCTCATGAGGTAGAGCACCGCCACGGCCGCCGCCCCCAGGACCAGGCCGCGCCAGGCCCACTCGCTGGCCGTGCGCACGCCCATGGGGACCGACCACTCGGCGGGTCTGCGGTGGTCGGTGGGCGTCAGCGTGGCGGGGGCGAACGGTGCTGCCGGGGGCTGGGGATCGCTGGGGCTCGCCCCGGTCCGGGTGGGGAGGGGACGGCGAAGGCGCATGCCGCGATGCTACGTCGCGACGTGGTTTCGAGGTCTCCTGTTCCCGGTGTTATCGTTGCTCCGCTCTCGGGGCTGTGGCGCAGTTGGTAGCGCGTCTCGTTCGCAATGAGAAGGCCAGGGGTTCGAATCCCCTCAGCTCCACCGAAGACTGAAGGCCCGGCACGCCTGTCGCCGGGCCTTCAGTCAGTCCTTGAACAGAACGTGCCCAGCGGGCTCCCACCCGAGGGGGCGGTCGGCTGCCCCGATGACCGTGGCAGGCTGACGGCCATGACCTCGAGCGCGGCAGCCAGGCGCCCCCTGTCGATCACCGTCGTCGTCGGCCTCACCGCTGCCCTCGCCGTGTTCGACCTGTTCGCCGGGGTTGCCCTGGTGGTCGGCGCGCCCGAGACCGATCGCCTCGTGGGCCTGACCGCCGAGCAGACGGTCACGGCCATCCGGTTCATCGGCGGCTTCTTCATCGCGATGGGCCTGGCCCAGGCCGTCGTCGCGGCGCAGCTGGCCCGCCGGTCGAACGCGGCCCGGCTCATCCTCACGATCCTGCTCGTGGTCCGACAGGCCCAGGCGTGGTTTCTCGTCTCCGAGCTGGGGACACGCCTGCTCGAGGGGTTCTGGGGACTGGCCGCCGCGGCGACCCTGGTCTACCTCCTGTGGAACCCCGCGGCCTCTCGGTGGTTCGGCGGCGGAGGTGAGCAGGCCCTCGCGCACTCCCTCGGCGCCGACCCGGGCAGGGCGGCGCCCTCGGGAACTCGGGTGCTCGACTTCATCGCGCGCCTGGCGGTGCTCGGGGCGACGATCGCCCTGATGCCGGGCGTCGCGGCATCCACGTCCGGCTCCCTGCTCATCGCGGTCGTCATGATCTCGCTGGCGGGGTGGCTGCTGCAGCCGGTCTTCCTGCGGGTCGCCCTCCTCTTCGGCTGGATCGGGGCGGTGCTGCTCGCCCTGTTCGCCAACGCGCTCGTGATCGGCCTGGGGCTCTACCTCACGCCGGGCATCACGGTCTCGGGCCCGCTCGCAGCATTCTTGGCCTCCTGGGTCTACGCCTTCGTCATGACCCTGCTGACCTGGGCGTTCAGCATCAACGGCCGTGACTACCTCACGGTGCACGCCGTGCGGATGGGCTCGCGGGGCGCGCGGCCCGACGCGAGCGATGTCCCGGGCGTCCTCTGCATCCAGCTCGACGGTGTCCCGGCCCCGTTGCTGGAGAACGAGATTCGTTCCGGGAACATCCCGACGATCAGCCGGTGGGTGCGCTCGGGCAGCCACACGTGGACCGAGTGGACCGCTCGCGTACCGTCGACGACGCCGGTCAGCCAGGCGGGTCTGCTCCATGGCCACAACGACGACATCCCCGCCTTCCGCTGGTTCGACCGCGAGCTCGGCAGGCTCGTCGTCGCGAACAGACCGGCGGATGCCGCGCTGATCGAGTCGCGCGTCCGCGACGGTCGCGGGCTGCTCGCCGACGACGGCGTGAGCATCTCCAACCTGTTCTCCGGGGACGCCCCGACCTCGCTGCTCACGATGAGCGGGCTCAAAGAGGGTCGCGCGGGCCTGGGCCCCTCGCAGTCGTACGCGGCGTTCTTCACCCACCCGGCCGGCATCCTGCGAGCGGTCATCCTCACGGTCGGCGAGATGGCCAAGGAGCTGTTCCAGGCCCGTCGTCAGGTGCGTCGCGGCGTCGAGCCGCGGATCCACCGCGGGGGTGCCTACGTCGCGCTTCGCGCTGCGACCAACGTCTTCCTGCGCGACCTCAACGTCGCCCTCGTCGTCGAGGCGATGATGCGGGGGTCGAAGTCGGTCTACGTCGACTTCGTCGACTACGACGAGATCGCCCACCACGCCGGGGTGACCCGGGCGGAGTCGCTCGCGGCGTTCTACGGGCTCGACGACGCCCTGCGCAGCATCGAGCAGGTCATCCAGTCGGGGGTCGCGCCGCGCCACTACGAGGTGGTCCTCGTCTCCGACCACGGCCAGAGCCAGGGCGCGACCTTCCGGCAGCGGTACGGACACTCCCTCGAAGAGCTCATCCGTCAGCACCTCGCCGACGGCCAGAGCGTGGCGGCTGCCACCAGCGAGGTGGAGGCCTGGGGGCCGGTCAACCTCCTGCTCGGTCAGCTCTCACGGCAGAACTCGGTGTCGGGCCGGCTCACCAGACGCGCCATCTCCGACCGTGACCCCGAGGCGCCCGTCGCGCCGCGCGGTGCCGACGGGAAGCGTGCAGGCCGCGATGACGCCGGCGACGCGCCCGCCGACCTCACCGTCGTCGGCTCGGGCAACCTCGGCGGCGTGTGGTTCAGCCAGTACCCCTCGCGGCTCACGGCAGTCGACATCGAGGCCCTGCACCCAGGGTTGCTCGGCGTCCTTGCCGCACACCCGGGCATCGGGTTCGTCGTCGTGATGACCGGTTCCGGCCCTGTGGCACTCGGCGCAGCGGGCACCCACGACCTCACGACCGGCGTCGTCATCGGCGACGATCCGCTGGCCCCCTTCGGCCCGGATGCCGTCGACGACTTCGTCCACGTCAGCACCTTCGCGAACGCCCCGGACATCTACGTCAACTCGCTCTACGACCCCGTGCTCGACGAGGTCGCGGCCTTCGAGGAGCTCGTCGGCTGCCACGGCGGGCTCGGGGGGTGGCAGACCCGCCCGCTGCTCGTGCACCCCGCAGGCTGGTCGGTCGATGCCGATCTGCTGGACGATCGGGGCCGCCTCGTGGGGGCTGACACGGTGCATCGCCAGCTCGTGCGATGGCTCGAGCAGCTCGGTCACCGCCAGGACCTCACGGCGCGGGTCGAGGTGATACCGCTCGGATCTGCGGG
>DATIAB010000282.1:0-5554 GCA_035458265.1 Ornithinibacter sp.
CGCAGATCCTGGCCAACCCCTTCTACCAGGCCGTCTCCAGCTCGTTCGCGGGCACCCAGGAGTACATGGCGATGGAGAAGCTCAGCCAGCTGCGGGCGCAGGCCGAGCGAGAGGGCACGTGGGACCTCGTCATCGTCGACACCCCGCCGTCGCGCTCGGCCCTGGACTTCCTCGACGCCCCGAAGCGGCTCGGCTCCTTCCTCGACGGCCGGTTCATCCGGTTGCTCACCGCTCCCGCCCGCGCCGGTGGACGGGCCTACCTCAAGGTCTTCAGCGTCAGCGCCACCATCGCCGCGGCGACGATCTCGAAGGTCCTCGGCGGGGCGTTCCTGTCCGACGTGCAGACGTTCGTCGCGGCCCTGGACACGATGTTCGGTGGGTTCCGCGAGCGCGCCGACCTCACGTATGCCCTGCTCAAGGAACCCGCGACGGCCTTCGTGGTGGTCGCGGCCCCGGAGCGGGACGCCCTGCGCGAGGCGGCCTACTTCGTCGAGCGGCTCGAGAGCGAGGGGATGCCGCTCGCCGGCGTCGTGGTCAACCGCATGCAGGCGCTGGCCGCACCGGCGCTGAGCGGTGGGCGCGCGACCGCGGCCGCCGAACAGCTCGAGGACCAGCTCTCGGAGAACCAAGCCTTTCGGGGGGGTCCGGCGGCGGAGCCCCCGGAGGGCGCCGGTCGCACGCCGGAGGTCGGAAGGTCGCCGACGCAGGCGGTTGGGGGGTCTCCGACGCTGCGCGTCGCCGACCTCACGCCCGCGCTGCTGCGCCTGCACGCCGACCTGTGCTCCGTCGCGGAGCGGCACGAGGGTCATGTTCGGCGCTTCGTCGCAGGGCACCCCGGTGTGCCGATGGCGACCGTTGCGGCCTCCGCCACCGACATCCACGACCTCGAGGGGCTGCGCACGGTGGGCGCCGCGCTGGCGACCAGCCGCTGACCCTCGCCGCCCGGCTCGAACGGGGCGCTGTGGTGCGGGGGTGGTCCGTCGAGGCGGTGCGGTGCCCGGCGCCGGTGCGAGGCTGGGTCAGGCGATGGCCCCGTGGGCGGCCTCGCCCTTGGCCTGGGCCAGCACCTCGCTCCACGACCTGACATCGGGGCGACGCCGCAGGAGGGCACGGCGCTCGCGCTCGGTCATCCCGCCCCAGACACCGAACTCAGTGCGGTTGTCGAGAGCGTCGGCCAGGCACTCGGCGATGACGGGGCACCCCTTGCACATGACCTTCGCAGCCCGTTGGGCCTTGCCCTGCACGAAGAGGGCGTCAGGATCACCGTCCGCGCATCGGCCCCGGGCGGCCCAGTCGGCCACCCAGTCACCATCAGCTGGTGCGACCTCGGGTGCAGCGCTCATGTCCACCTCCGTTCAGCGGGTCACTCTGGGGGCTCGATCCGAATACCTGATCGGGGCCGGTTTCAGGCTAGGGCGCAGGCGGATGGCACCAACATCGTCCGAATCGACGCCAGCAATGGCCGAACGGTTGATTCCTGAATGATGTCGGAGCCAATGTCACGGTGCACGCCCCCCACACGTGAGGGCCCTGTCGGGCGACGCGACACGCCCTGGGAGGGCCGACGGCATCCCCGGGTTACCCTGATGGTATGGACGGTCGCGCCCACAATGTCTCCGCTGTGCTCAGATTGCTGCTCGGCTTCGTCGTGCTCAGCACGATTGCCGGGCTGTTGATGGCCGGACTCGCCATCCCTGCCGTCGGCGCCACGGGGCAGATTGCCAAGGGCGGCGTCGGCGTGTTCAACGACCTGCCCAGCGAGTTCACCATCTCGCCGCTGGCCCAGCAGTCGCGCATCCTCGACGCCAACGGCAAGATCATCGCCAACCCGTACGACGAGAACCGCATCATCGTGCCGCTCGAGAAGATCTCGAAGCACATGCAGAACGCGCAGCTCGCGATCGAGGACTCGCGGTTCTACCAGCACAACGGCCTGGACGTCCGGGGGTTCAGCCGGGCCATGGTGTCCAACCTGCAGGGCGGCGACACCCAGGGCGCCTCGACCCTCACCCAGCAGTTCGTCAAGATCTCGCTGCAGGACCGCGCCCTGCGCGCCGGGGACGAGGCCGCGGCCAGCGCCGCCATCGAGAAGTCCTACTCCCGCAAGCTCCAGGAGCTGAAGTACGCCCTCAACGTCGAGGAGAACTTCACCAAGGACCAGATCCTCGAGGGCTACCTCAACCTCGTGTACTACGGCGACCAGACCTACGGTGTCCAGGCTGCGGCCCAGAACTACTTCGGGGTCTCTGCGGAGAAGCTCGACATCGGACAGGCCGCGTTGCTCGCGGGCATCGTCCAACAGCCCACGGCATACAACCCGGTGACGAACCCGAAGGACGCCCAGGCTCGGCGCAACGCGGTGCTCGACCGCATGCTCGCTCTGGGCATGGCCTCGGCGGAGGAGGTGGCTGCGGCCAAGAGCGTCGAGGTGCAGAAGGTCATCAAGAAGAAGCCCGTCAAGGGCGTGTGCCACCGATCGCCGCAGCCCTACTTCTGTGCGTACGTCATGGAGTGGATGCAGAAGTCACCCCAGATGGCGGTGCTGGGCAAGACCCCCGCAGAGCGACTGAAGACCATCAACCAGGGTGGGCTGGTCATCCGCACGACCCTCGACCCGGAGATGCAGGCGAGCGCCCAGAAGGAGCTCACCAAGGCCGTGGCGATCAACAACAAGCAGAACCTCGCCGGTGCGGTGAGCATGATCGAGCCGGGGACCGGCAAGGTGCTCGCGATGGCGCAGGCCACCGACTTCGCGTCGAACCAGACCAACCTCAACGTCGACCAGGTGTACGGCGGAGGCCCCAACGGCTACCAGATCGGGTCGACGGCCAAGACGTTCGCCCTCGTCGAAGCCCTGGAGCGGGGCATGCCCCTCAACGCGACGATCAACATCCCGGCGTCGAGCCCCAGCAAGCCGGCCGTCTTCGACCACAAGAGCATGGTCGACGAGTGCGCGGCGAACCAGCCGTGGCCGGTCAAGAACGACTTCGCCCAGGCGGCCGGGCCGATGTCGCTGCGCGAGGGAGTGACGAAGTCGGTCAACCCCTTCTTCGCAGCCCTCAACGTCCGGCTCGGCGCCTGCTCAGTTCGCGACACGATGGTCAAGATGGGGCTGCACCGCGCCGACGGCAAGCCCATCTCCGACACGATCGCGGGCATCGCCCTCGGCGCCGGCGAGTCCACGCCCATGAGTGTCGCCAGCGCGTACGCGACGTTGGCTGCCAACGGCAAGTACTGCGAGCCGCAGCCAGTCACCGCGATCAGCACCCCTGACCGCAAGGCCCTGACGATCCCGGCGCCCAAGTGCACCCAGGCGATCTCGGCAGACGTCGCGGCCGGCGTCAACGACCTGCTGCAGAGTGTCGTCACGGACGGCACCGTCGCACCACTGTGGGACAGCAAGGCCCGCCCGGCGGCGGGCAAGACGGGAACGACCGAGAAGCACAACCAGATCTGGTTCGCCGGGTTCACCCCGCAGATCTCGACCGTGGTCTGGGTCGGCAACCTGAAGCCCGCCAGCAGCAGTGGCAACCTCTACACCCTGCGGGGCAAGTGCTTCGGCTCCTACGGCTGTCCCAATCGGGTGTACGGCTCGACCGTTGCCGCACCGATCTGGTCCAAGATCATGAAGACCGCTCACCAGGGCATGCCCGTGCAGGCCTTCAAGAAGCCGTCGTCCGCCATCCGCGACGGCAACTACGTCCGACTTCCGAGCGTCATCGGCCGCAGCCCCGACACCGCCATCGAGCGACTGAAGGCCGCCGGGTTCAGCGGCTACGTGGCCGGCCGCACCAACAGCAGCCTGCCGCAGGGAACCGTCGCCTTCACCGACCCGGCCGGCTCGGCGCTGGCAGGCGGACGGGTGGGGTTGTGGCTCTCCAACGGGTACACGCCGCCGGCGCCGAGCCGCCAGAAGGCTCCCGATCCAGCACCCGAGGAGGCGACGGCGCCAGCGCCAGCGCCGGCGCCACGGGACACCAAGCCCGGCAAGCCCAACCCCAAACCGTCAGGGACCTAGGCCCCTGACAGCACCTGCCGGACGACGGCGGCCACGCGGCCGCCGTCGGCGCGTCCGGCGACCTCGGCCTGCGCGGCCCTCATGACCACGCCCAGCTGCGGCATCCCGGTGGCACCGGTCGCCGCCACGGCACGGTCGACGATGGCCCTCAGCTCGTCGTCGCCGAGCTGGGCGGGGAGGTATCCCTCGAGGACGACCAGCTCGGCCTCCTCGACGGCCGCGAGCTCCGGACGGCTGGCACCGACGTAGGCCGCGGCGGCCTCCTTGCGCTTCTTGGCCTCCTTGGCCACGACCTTGAGGACCTCATCGTCGGTCAGCTCGCGAGCCTCGTCACCGGCAACCTCGGCGTTGGTGATGGCCGTCAAGGTCATGCGCAGCGTTCCGGACGCGACCTTGTCACGGGCGCGCATCGCGTCGTGGAGGTCGTGCTGGAGGCGAGCCTTGAGCGTCGTGTCGGTCATGGGCTGAAGTCTCCCACCCGAGATTGGGTCCCACGCCATCCATTTTGCGAGGATGGCCGGATGAAGGACGTCGCTCGCACCGCACTGCGCACCGTGGGCGGGCTGGTCGGCGCGGGGGTGGCGGGCGTCGCGTACGCCGCCGTCATCGAGCGCACCTGGTTCACCCTGCGCCGGTTCGCGGTGCCCGCGCTGCCGCCGGGGTCGGCGCCGGTTCGCATCCTGCAGGTCTCCGACCTTCACCTCACACCCGGTCAGGCGAAGAAGATCGAGTGGGTGCGATCGCTCGCCTCGCTCGAGCCGGACTTCGTCGTCAACTCGGGCGACAACCTCGCGCACGTGGATGCCGTCGCCCCCCTCCTGCGCGCGATGGAGCCGCTCCTCGACCGGCCCGGGGCGTTCGTGCTCGGCTCGAACGACTACTTCGGCCCGAGGCCGAAGAACCCGGCGCTCTACCTCACCAAGCGCCACGCCGAGGCTCCGCGCCAGCGGGCCAACCTGCCGGTGAAGGCACTGCGGGAAGGGCTCGGCGGCGGTGGATGGGCCGACCTCAACAACGCCCGTGCGGTCGTGCGCATGGGGGCGCACGACATCGAGCTCGTCGGGGTCAACGACCCGCACATCGGGTACGACCGGTACGCCCAGGTGGCGGGCCCGGCATCCGACGAGGTCGCCCTGACGATGGGACTGGTCCACGCCCCGTACCAGCGCGTGCTCGACGCGATGGTCAGCGACGGAGCCTCCGTCGTGCTCGCGGGGCACACCCACGGGGGCCAGCTCGCGGTGCCGCTGTACGGGGCGCTCGTGACGAACTGCGACCTCGACACCGGCCGCGCGAAGGGCGTGTCGCGATGGTGGCCGGGCGCCGGGTCCGCGGGGCGTCACGGCGCAGCCGCGCCGTCGTCGCAGGCTCCCGAGGATGCCGCGTGGCTGCACGTCTCCGCCGGCCTGGGCACCTCGCCCTTCGCCCCGGTGCGCTTCGCATGCCGCCCCGAGGCGACCCTCCTAACCCTGCTGGCCCGAGACGCCTGACCCAGAGGCAGAAGTTCCAGCGTGACCCGGTAATTGCTGGCGTCAC
>DATIAB010000283.1:0-2247 GCA_035458265.1 Ornithinibacter sp.
CCGGCTCCGGCAAGTCCGTCTCCAGCATGGCGGTGATGGGCCTGCACGACGCGAAGTCGAGCGAGATCACCGGCTCCATCCGCGTCGGCGGCACCGAGGTCGTCGGGCTCGCCGAGAGTCGCATGCGCAAGCTGCGCGGCAACTCGATGGCGATGATCTTCCAGGACGCCCTGGCCGCGCTGCACCCGTTCTACCGGGTCGGCGAACAGCTGGCCGAGGGCTACTCGATGCACCACCCCAAGGCGTCCAAGCGTGACGCCCGTCGCCGAGCCATCGAGATGCTCGACCGGGTGGGCATCCCGCAGCCCGACCGTCGCGTCGACGACTTCCCCCACCAGTTCTCCGGGGGCATGCGACAGCGCGCCATGATCGCGATGGGCCTGATCAACGACCCGTCGCTGCTGATCGCCGACGAGCCCACCACGGCTCTCGACGTGACGGTGCAGGCGCAGATCCTCGACCTGCTCCAGGACCTGCAGCGCGAGTTCAACTCGGCGCTCATCATCATCACCCACGACCTCGGCGTGATCGCCGAGATGGCCGACGACGTGCTCGTGATGTACGCCGGCCGCTGCGTGGAGTTCGGCACCACCAAGGAGATCCTCACCAAGCCCGAGATGCCGTACTCGTGGGGCCTGCTGTCGAGCATCCCCGAGGTCGGTGCGTCCACCGACGCGCGCCTGATCCCGATCCCGGGCAACCCGCCGAGCCTGCTGAAGCCGCCGTCGGGCTGCTCCTTCCACCCCCGGTGCGCGCACCGGGACAAGGTGCCGGGTGACCTGTGCGTCACCACGCTGCCCGAGCTGACGCCGGCCAGCAACCGTGCCGGTCACCTCAAGCGGTGCCACCTGCCCAACCCCGAGGAGATCTACCTGACGGAAGTGCTTCCGGAGATCGCCCCCGACCTCGCCGAGGAGACCCGATGAGCCAGGACCCCAACGCGAAGGTGGCGGTCGACGCCAGCGAGGTCGGCGCCAACGCGGCGGAGACGGGCGAGCGCGACCTGTCGCACCACACCGACGTGGTCGACGACCACGAGATCTCGCACGAGGCGCCGGACTTCCACGCGCTCGCGGAGCACGGACACGTCGCCACCGAGCTCGACCCCGACGCCGAGCCGATCATCAGCGTCGACAACCTCAAGATGTACTTCCCCGTGAAGTCCTCCGGCCTCGTCCGGCGCACGGTCGGCCACGTGCAGGCCGTGGACGGGGTGTCGTTCGAGGTGCCGCGCGGCGGCTCGCTCGGCCTGGTCGGCGAGTCCGGGTGTGGCAAGTCCACGACCGGGCGGCTCATCACGCGCCTCTACACCCCGACCGGCGGGTCGATGATGTTCGAGGGCAAGGACCTGGCCAAGCTCTCCAACCGGGAGATGAAGCCCCTGCGCCGCGACGTGCAGATGATCTTCCAGGACCCCTACACCTCGCTCAACCCCCGCCACACGGTCGGGTCGATCGTGGGGGCGCCGCTCGCGGTGCACAACATCGTCCCGAAGAACAAGATCCTGTCGCGGGTGCAGGAGCTGCTCGAGGTGGTTGGCCTCAACCCGGAGCACTACAACCGCTACCCCAACGAGTTCTCCGGTGGCCAGCGCCAGCGCATCGGCATCGCCCGGGCCCTCACGCTCAACCCCAAGCTCCTGGTCGCCGACGAGCCGGTCTCGGCTCTCGACGTGTCGATCCAGGCGCAGGTCGTCAACCTCCTGCAGGACCTGCAGAAGGAGTTCGACATCGCATTCCTCTTCATCGCCCACGACCTGGCGGTCGTGCGTCACTTCTGCCCTGAGGTGGCGGTGATGTACCTCGGCAAGATCGTCGAGATCGGCGACCGGGAGACCATCTACAGCCACGCCCACCACCCCTACCCCCAGGCCCTCCTCTCGGCGGTGCCCGACGTGAAGCAGGCCGCCATAGGTGGACGGCGCGAGCGGATCCGGCTCGAGGGCGACGTGCCCAGCCCGATCAACCCGCCGTCGGGGTGCCGGTTCCGCACCCGGTGCCAGTTCGCCCAGGAGATCTGCGCGAAGGTCGAGCCGCCGCTGCTGCAGATCGGCAAGCGCCACAAGGTGGCCTGCCACTTCGCCGGTGAGCTCGGTGCCCACCCGGCGACGCCGGTCACCACCGACCTGCTCGCCGTCGACGACCAGGGCAGCCCGGTCCCGGGTGCGACGCCGACCAACGAGCAGCTCACCATCCCGGGCTACGAGAAGACCTGGTACGACCTGGAGTCCAAGCAGACGACGAGGCA
>DATIAB010000284.1:0-2374 GCA_035458265.1 Ornithinibacter sp.
GCGTCCGCGGGGCCCACCTCGGGCGCGGGCTCCACGCGAAAGCGCGCCGCCGGGAAGAGCTGATCACGGGTGCACGTCCGGCACCTCAGCGTCGTCGACTTCCGCAGCTACACCTCGGCCGAGCTGCCGCTCGAGCCCGGAGTCACCACGCTCGTCGGGCTCAACGGCCAGGGAAAGACCAACCTCGTCGAAGCCCTGGGCTACCTGGCGTCCCTGTCCAGCCACCGGGTCGCGACCGACGCCCCGCTCGTGCGGTTCGGTGCGAGCCAGGCCGTCATCCGCGGCGCCGTGGTGCGCGACGGCCGCGAGAGCATGATCGAGCTGGAGATCACTCCCGGTCGCGCCAACCGGGCCCGGCTCAACAGGTCACCCCTGACCCGGCCCCGCGACGTGCTCGGAACGCTGCGCACGGTGCTCTTCGCCCCCGAGGACCTCGCGCTCGTCAAGGGTGACCCGGGTGAGCGTCGACGCTTCCTCGACGACCTCCTCGTGGCTCGGCAGCCGAGATGGGCCGGGGTCCGTGCCGACTACGACAAGATCCTGCGCCAGCGCGGGGCCCTGCTCAAGTCGGCGGCGCCGGTGCTGAGGCGAGGTGGTCGCAGAGGTGGGCGGACGGCATCCGGTGAGAGCGATGAGGTTCTTGCACATCGTGATTCAGCGTTGCACACCCTGGACGTCTGGGACTCCCAGCTCGCCGGCGCGGGGTCGCACCTCCTGTACGCCCGGTTGCGGCTGCTGCGCGACCTTGGCCCGTTCCTGGCCGCCGCCTACGACGAGGTCAGCGCCGGCCCGGCCAACGCGACGATGACCTACAAGTCGTCGCTGCGCGCGCAGACGGCCGCCCGGATCGCCGCCGGGGAGGTCCCGGAGGTCGAGGAGCTGGAGCGCGAGATCCTGGCGACGCTCGCCGAGGTGCGGGCCCAGGAGGTCGAGCGGGGGGTGTGCCTCGTCGGGCCGCAGCGCGACGACGTCGTGCTGGGCCTCGGCGAGCTGCCGGCCAAGGGCTACGCGAGCCACGGTGAGAGCTGGTCGTTCGCGCTCGGGCTCAAGCTCGCGGCCTACCAGCTGCTGCGCACCGACCTCGGCGACGACCCCGTGCTCGTGCTCGACGACGTGTTCGCCGAGCTCGACACCGGCCGGCGCCAGCGCCTCGCGGCGATGGTTGCGGACTGCGAGCAGGTGATCATCACGGCCGCGGTGCCGGCCGACGTGCCCGAGGAGCTCGTGGGGCGCACCTACTCGGTGACCCTGGGGTCGGTGGAGTCGGTGAGCGAGCGTGCCTGACGAGCTGCCGCCGGAGACACCCCAGGCGCCTGACCACCTGCCGGTCGGGGATGCCGCGGAGGCCGCTGCCGCCGCGCTCGCCAGGGCTCGGGCCGCCGCCAAGGCCAAGGGGCTGCGCCCGGGGCTGCGACCCCGCCGACGCAGCAAGGACGTGCCGGTGTCCGAGCGCACGAACAGCGGGCGCGACCCCAAGCTGCTCGGGGAGCAGCTCGACCAGTTCGTCGTCGAGCGCGGCTGGGCGGTGGACGTCGCCGTGGGTGCGGTCATCGGGCGCTGGCCGCAGATCGTCGGACCCGAGATCGCACTGCACTGCAGTCCCGTGGTGTTCGAGGAGGGTGTGCTGACGATCCGCGCCGACTCCACCGCCTGGGCCACGCAGTTGAGGCTGCTCTCGTCGAGCCTGCTCGCCCGGCTCGCCGAGGAGGTCGGCGAGGGCACCGTCACCGAGCTGCGGGTCGCCGGGCCGGGTGCGCCCTCGTGGACCCGCGGCCAGCGGCGGGCCAACGACGGCCGCGGCCCGCGCGACACCTACGGCTGACCTCGCCTCCTCCTCCGCGAAGTCAGGAGCACCTCGTCGACTCAGGGTTGTATACGGCCCTGAGCCCGCGAAGTGCTCCTGAGTCCGCGGGTGGTGCGGGGCGGGGCTGCGGGGGCGGGGCGGGGTTAGGGTCGGGGCGTGAGCGACGACGCACTGGTGCACCGGGCCGACGACGACCGCATCGCCGTCCTCACCCTGGACTCCCCGGCCAACCGCAACGCCCTGTCCCGGCGCCTGGTCGCCGAGCTGAACGACCACCTCACCGAAGCCGGCGCCGACGAGTCGCTCCACGGCATCCTGCTGCGCAGCTCGCACCCGGTCTTCTGCGCCGGGGCCGACCTCAAGGAGGCCGCGACCGTCGACATGGTCGCGGCGGCCCGCGGCATCGTCGCCCTCCAGCGGGCGATCGTCGCCGCACCCGTGCCCGTGGTCTGCCGGCTCGACGGGCCGGTGCGCGCCGGCGGGCTCGGCCTGGTGGCGTCCAGCGACCTCGTCGTCTGCCGCGACACCGTGACCGTGGCCCTCACCGAGGTGCGCCTGGGCCTGGCGGCG
>DATIAB010000285.1:0-4642 GCA_035458265.1 Ornithinibacter sp.
TCGCGAAGCGCATCGAGCCGTACTCGGTGTGGAACCCACCGGTGAGCTCGCCCTCGCCCTCGGCGAGGTCGAAGGGCAACCGGTTGGTCTCGCCGACCATGGTGATGACGAAGACGAAGAAGCTGAAGAACGCCGGGATGACGAACCACAGGTCCGACTGGGCGGCGACGATCTGCGAGGTCGACATCGAGCCCGCGTAGAGGAAGACGGCGACGAGGGAGAGCCCCATGGCGATCTCGTAGGAGATCATCTGCGCCGTGGCGCGCAGCCCACCCATCAGCGGGTAGGTCGAGCCGGACGACCAGCCGGCGAGCACGACGCCGTAGATCCCGACACCGGCCACGGCGAGCACGAGGAGCACGGCGACCGAGGTGTCGGTCAGCTGGAACGGGGTGCGGTGGCCAAACATCGACACCTCACCGGCCAGCGGCATGATCGAGAACGACACGAAGCACATCGTCGCGGTGATGAGCGGTGCGAGCGTGAAGACGAAGACGTCGGCGGCCTTGGGTCGCACGTCCTCCTTGAGCATCGACTTCATACCGTCGGCGAGGGTCTGCAGCAGGCCGAAGGGGCCGTTGCGGTTGGGGCCCGGCCGCTGCTGCATCCGGCCGATGACACGGCGCTCGAACCAGATGACGAGCAGGGTCGAGATCAGCAGGTACACGAAGATCAGCAGGGCCTTGACCACCGACAGCCAGAACGGCGTGTCGCTGAAGTCGGCCCTGGGGTTGTCCACGCTCGCGGTCGCGAGCGAGACGACCTCGGGCAGGGCGAGCAGCATGCTCATTCCAACGCCTCCTTCGTGACGGACACCAGGGCTCCGGGGGCGCCCTCGAGGGCGTGGCGCAGGTCGGATCCCGTGGAGTTGGTCGGCAGCCAGACGACGTGGTCGGCCATCTGCGAGACGAGCACCGGCGCGGTCACCGTGTGCTCACCGGCGCGCACCGTGAGGTGGTCGCCGTCGACGACACCGAGGTCCTGCGCCGTCGCCGCCGAGACCCGGGCGTGCGGCTTCGGGGCGGTGCCCGCGAGGAACGGCTCGCCGTCCTGCAGCGACCCGTTGTCCAGCAGGTGGCGCCACGTCGCGAGCACGAGGGTGCCCGGCTCGAGCACCGGCACCTCTCCGGCCGGCACCGTCGGTGCCGCGGCCCGCCCGCCGTCCCAGGCGCCGAGCGAGGCCATCTCCGTGCGCACCTCGCGCAGCGTGCGGGTGCCGAGGAAGTCGCCCATCTCGTCGGCGAGCATGTCGAGCACCCGGTAGTCGCTGTCGTACCCGGTCTCGATCGCGACCTCGAAGGGGCGGGTGCGACCCTCCCAGTCCACGAAGGTGCCGCCCTTCTCGGCGTGCGCCGCGACGGGGAGCACGACGTCGGCGACGGCGGTGACGGCCGAGGGGCGGATCTCGAGCGACACGACGAACGCGCGCTCCAGCGCCGCGACAGCCCCGGAGATGCCGAGGTCGGCCGGGTCCACGCCACCGACGACGAGGGCGGCGAGCTCACCCGAGGCAGCCGCCGCGAGGATGCCGGCCGTGCCGCGTCCGGCGCCCTCCGGCAGCACCTCGACGCCCCAGGCGGTGGCCACCTGGGCGCGCGCCGCGGCATCCGATGCCGGTCGCCCGCCGGGCAGCAGGGTCGCGAGTGCGCCGGCCTCGAGGGCGCCGCGCTCGCCGGCGCGACGGGGCACCCACGCGAGGCGGGCGCCGGACGTCTGCGCCAGCTGGGCCGCAGCACTCAGGGCGCCGGGCACCATGGCCAGGCGCTCACCGACGAGGATGACGGCGTTCTCGCGCAGGGCGGCAGCGGCGGTCGTGACGACCTCGGAGCCGGAGCCCTCGGCCAGGGCCGCGAGCACCTCGGGCTCGGTGCCGGGAGCGGTGGGGATGAGCGTGCCGCCGACCTTGGCCAGGCCGCGCGTCGCGACCGGTGCCACGGCATACACCGCGGTCCCGCGCTTGCGGAAGGCCTTTCGCAGCCGCAGGAACACCATCGGGCTCTCGTCCTCGGGCTCGAACCCGACGAGGACGACGGCCGTGGCGGCCTCGAGGTCGGCGTAGGTCACCGCGCCGCCCTCGGGGGTGGTCGCGACGACGTGCGACGCGAGGAAGTCGGCCTCCTCGTCCGAGTGCGGACGGGCGCGGAAGTCGACGTCGTTGGTGCCGAGCACGGTGCGGGCGAACTTGCCGTAGGCGTAGGCGTCCTCGGTGCTGACGCGGCCACCGACGAGAACGCCGGATGCCGTGGCGGCGCGCAGGCCCGTGGCCGCCACCTCCAGTGCCTCGCGCCAGGACACGACCCGCAGCTCACCGTCGGTGCCACGGACCATCGGCAGCTCGAGCCGGTCTCCGACGGTGGTGTACGCAAAGGCCCAGCGGCCCTTGTCGCAGTTCCACTCCTCGTTCACGGCCGGGTCGTTGCTGGCCATCCTGCGCAGGACCGTGCCGCGACGGTGGTCGGTGCGCTGGGAGCAGCCACTCGCGCAGTGCTCGCACACGCTCGGGGTGGACACGAGGTCGAACGGGCGGGCGCGGAAGCGGTAGGCCGCACCGGTGAGGGCACCGACCGGGCAGATCTGCACCGTGTTGCCCGAGAAGTAGCTCTCGAAGGGCTGCTCCTCGTAGATGCCGACCTGCTGCAGCGCGCCGCGCTCGACGAGCGCGATGAACGGGTCACCGGCGATCTGGTCGGAGAACCGGGTGCAGCGGGCGCACAGGACGCAGCGCTCCCGGTCGAGCAGCACCTGGGAGGAGATGTTGATCGGCTTCGGGTAGGTGCGCTTGACGTCCTCGAACCGGGAGGTCGAGCGACCGTTGCTCATGGCCTGGTTCTGCAGGGGGCACTCGCCGCCCTTGTCGCACACCGGGCAGTCGAGGGGGTGGTTGATCAGGAGGAACTCCATGATCCCCTGCTGCGCCTTGTCGGCACCCTCGGACGTGTACTGCGTCTTCACGACCATCCCGGGAGCCACGGTCATCGTGCACGACGCCTGAGGCTTCATCCGCCCGGGAGGGCCCTGCATCTGGGTGGGCTCGCCCGGGGTTCCGTCGGGGCCGGGCCGACCCGGCATCCACACCTCGACGAGGCACTGGCGGCACGCGCCGACCGGGTCGAGGCCGGGGTGGTCGCAGAAGCGCGGGATCTCGATCCCGGCCTGCTCGGCCGCGCGGATGATGAGGGTCCCCTTGGCGACCGACACCTCGCGGTCGTCGATGGTCAGCGTCACCTGGTCGGATGCCGGTGGCGCCGCGGGCGCTGGAGGCGCGCCTGCGGCGGGCGGCGCCGTCTTGGGCGTGGTGGTCATGCGTTCACGCGGTCCTTTGCGTCCTTGGCGAACAGGGTCGACGCCTTCGGGTCGAACGGGCAGCCACCCTCGGTGAGGTGCGCGATGTACTCGTCGCGGAAGTACTGGATGGAGCTCATCACGGGGCTCGTCGCTCCGTCGGCGAGGGCGCAGAAGCTGCGGCCGAGGATGTTGTCGCAGAGGTCGAGCAGCTTGTCGATGTCCTCCTCGCTGCCCTCACCCCGCTCGAGGCGCCCGGTGATCTGCTTCAGCCACCAGGTGCCCTCACGACAGGGGGTGCACTTGCCGCAGGACTCGTGCTTGTAGAAGTCGGTCCAGCGGTCGACCGCACGCACGACGCAGACCGTCTCGTCGAAGATCTGCAGGGCACGGGTGCCGAGCATGGAGCCGGCCGCTCCGACGGACTCGAAGTCGAGGGGCACGTCGAGGTGCTCGGCGGTGAAGAGCGGCGTCGAGCTGCCACCCGGGGTCCAGAACTTCAGGGCCTTGTCGGGGTCGCGCATCCCGCCCGCCATGTCGAGCAGCTCGCGCAGCGTGATGCCGAGCGGCGCCTCGTACTGGCCGGGTGTCTTCACGTGACCGGACAGGCTGAAGATGCCGAAGCCGGTCGACTTCTCGGTGCCCATACCGGTGAACCAGTCGACGCCCTCGAGGATGATGCCGGGCACCGACGCGATGGACTCGACGTTGTTGACCGAGGTCGGGCGGGCGTAGAGGCCCGCGGCGCCCGGGAACGGCGGCTTGCTGCGCGGCTGGCCGCGCCGGCCCTCGAGGCTGTCCAGGAGTGCGGTCTCCTCGCCACAGATGTAGGCGCCCGCGCCGGCGTGCACGGTGATGTCGAGGTTGACGCCGGTGCCGTGGACGTCCTTGCCCAGGTGGCCGGCGGCATACGCCTCCTCCACGGCGCGCAGCAGGCGCCGGTAGACGTGTACGACCTCGCCGCGCAGGTAGATGAACGCGTGCTCGCAGCCGATGGCGAACGAGCTGATCGCGACACCCTCGATGAGGACGTGTGGGTTGGCCATCATGAGCGGGATGTCCTTGCAGGTGCCCGGCTCGGACTCGTCGGCGTTGATGACGAGGTAGCGGGCGCCACCGTCGGGGGGGGCCATGAACGACCACTTCATCCCCGTGGGGAATCCGGCGCCGCCACGGCCGCGCAGTGCGGAGTCCTTCACAGCGGCGATGATCGCGGCCGGCTCCATCGCGAGGGCCTTGTCGAGCGCCTTGTACCCGTTGTGGCGGGTGTACGTGTCCAGGGACCAGGACTTCGGGTCGTCCCAGAACGCACTGAGGATCGGGGTGAGCGTGGTGGCCATCACGAACCCTTCTTCTTCGG